>JAFAIW010000085.1 GCA_019236495.1 Vulcanimicrobiota bacterium
TTTCCGGTCGCGTTCCCAACACCGTTACGATCTTCATTTCGAGAATGACCCCGGATCGAAGAGCAACCGTGAAAGCAGTCGCAAGTGGGCTTGAATAACGCGCCCAGTTTTCATTTTCGATTCGCCGAAGCGCCGCACGCTGAGCACCGCCGGAACTTCGCTCACCTGCTTTCCTTGTTTCAGCGCCTTAAGCATCATTTCCGCAAGGCACGTGAAATCGAAGGCTGGTGAAGAGATGGTCGCACAGATACTGCGCTTATAGACACGATTCAAAGCGGTGAACGTGTAGATTTTCTTCCGCAGGATCGCGCGGTACATCGCGGTGAGCGACGTGCTTAGAAAGAGGCGATATGCGGGAACTCCTTCAACGCGCCCGCGCGGATGGTAAGGCGACACCGTAACGAGATCCGCTCCGGCTTCCATCGCGTCGAGCATTGGTTCGAGCAGCGCCGGGTCGTACGTACAATCGCTGTCGAGGTTCGCAATCCACTCCCCGCTCGACTCGCGAATTCCCGTCCTGACGGCTCCGCCGAGATTGAGATTTTTCTCGTGCTTGACCACGCGTGCGTTTTCAACCCCGTCGAACGCTTGGTGAAGCAACGCGTTTGTTTGATCCGTGCTCCCATCGTCAACGAGAATCAGCTCGGCCTGATACCGTCGGCCGACTCGCTCCAAAACGGGAAGCAGCTTCTCTCGCAGCTGGCTTATGCCTTCAGCCTCGTTGTAGCAAGGAATGACGATGCTGACCTTCGTCATGATTGGACCGCTCTCACGACCTCGCGCAATCCGCGCGATAGCGTCACGCGCGGACGAAATCCTAAGGCGCTCCGGGCACGCGACGTGGCTAACCGCGCGCGCCTGATTCGGCCTTCATCGCCTCGAACGTCCATCTGCAGCGGGACCTTACATATTCGCGCAAGTTGCGTCGCAACGTCCGCCAAACGGGTCTCACGTCCGGAACCGACGTTGATGACCCCGGTTGCATCGGGCCGCTCGATGGCCAAAACCAGAGCGCGAGCGGCGTCGGACACGTGCAAGAAATCTCGGGAATTTTGCACTCCGGCATGGAGTACGACTCCCTCGCCCCGGGAGATGCGTTCCGCAAAGATGCGAACGACGATCCTCGGCATTTCTTTGCCAATCGCTACGCCGTACAGCGTCGAAAACCGCAAGATGCAGTATGCGACGCTGTGCTCGATGCAGCGATAGGCCGTGTAAACGTCCGCGCACGCTTTGTAGTAGCCGTACAATGACTCCGGTTGTAAGGGTGCATCTTCGGCGATCGGCAACCTCGCGTTACCGTAGACCTCCGACGTTGACGCCCCCCAAACGCGCGAGACGCCGCGATCGAGCGCCGCATCGAGGAGCCTGCGATAGCCTTCGACGATGACGCGCTCGCCGCGCTGCGGATCTCGCTCGCAATCGCCGAGGGGCACCGTGGCTAGATGAACGATTCCGTCGCACCCGGAAAGCGCGTTATACCACGAGTCGCTCAGTAGGTCCCCTGTGACCCATTCGACGTTGCGCTGCTCGTGGGGAGGGCGCGAACGCGCTAAACAGCGGAGTGTCCACGGCGCTTCGGCCGCTGCGCGCAAGAAATGCATGCCCAAATAACCGGTCGCACCGGTAACGAAGATCGTCTTCACTTAGATCAAGCGATCCGGATGCTCTCGATACCAGCTCACCGTCTCGCGGATACCGTGGTTCCATGCGATGATCGGCTCGAAACCGAGGACTTTTTCGGCCTTTGAGGTTGCCGCAAGATGTCGGCGGACGTCGCCAATGCGCGGCGGATCGAAACGCGGCGCTTCGTGCCAATCCATGAGCCGGCTGACGTCGGAAACGATATCGAGCACGCTCGTCTCTTTGCCGCTCGCGATGTTGATCGTCTCGCCGCGTGCCGATCCGGTTTCGTAGAGAGCGATCAGACCGCGAGCCGTATCGGTCACATACAGGTAATCGCGCGTCTGCTTTCCATCGCCGAAAATGACCGGCGTCTCGCCTCGCATGATCCGTTGGATCAAGCGGGGCACGATGCCCGAGAAGTCGCGACCATTCTGACGCGGGCCATAGTTATTGAAAGGCCGGCCGATCGCCATATCGATCGAAAACGTGCGCATGTACGATTCGACCAGCAGCGACGCCGCCGCCTTGGCGGCGGCGTACGGCGTCTCCGTTTTGAGCGGATGTTCCTCGTCCATCGGAACGTACTGCGCCGATCCATAAGCCTCCGACGACGAACAGTGGATCAGCGTCTTGAACACCCCTTCACGACAGAGGTCGCACACGACGAGCGCCAGGTCGCAGATGACCTTCGACGACCACAACGGCCGCTCGAGTGAAGCCGGGAGCGGAATCGTAGCAAGATCGAACACGACGTCGACGTCGCGCGCCTGCAAAAAGGCCCGAAGATCGCTGAGATCGGTCGCGTCCATATCGACGACTTCCAACGCGGGAAACTTCGCAAGCGCTTCCGAGAGGTTGTCCCGGTTTCCCAAGAAAAAATTGTCGATTGCAGCGATCCGCGCAGGCTTGCGGGCTACGATTGCGTCGACCAGATGGCTACCGATAAAGCCGGCCCCGCCGGTGACGACAACCGATTTTCCTTCGATCGTGGGCATTTAGACCGCGGCGTCCGCCTTCGCGCGTAGCGGATGGTCTTCGCAGAGGGGCCCGCACGTTACGCATGACGGTCCGGCCAGCTTCGTGCCGCAGCGGCAAACCCACGCTGCAAAACGCGCGGGCGCACCAACCACGAGAGCGTAGTCGGGGACATCTTTCGTCACCACGGCGCCCGCCCCAATCATCGCCCATCGGCCGATCCGTACGCCTGGAAGAATCGTTGCATTGGCGCCGATCGACGCCCCGTCGCCGATCGACGATTCGCCGACATCCCAGTCGCCGTCCCGGAGCGGCGCAAAATCCGGATTTACGGCACGCGGCCGCAAATCGTTCGTGAATACCGCGTGGGGCCCGACAAATACACCTCGCCCCAGCGTTACGCCGTGATACACGCATGCATAGTTTTGAATCTTACAGTCGTCTCCAATGACGACGTCAAAGTCGATGAAGGCGCCCTTGCCTACGATGCAGCGCGCCCCGATTCTAGCGCGCGTCCGAATGTGGACGTGATGCCAAATCCGCGTGGCGTCCCCGATTGCGACGTCAGGTTCGACCAGGGCCGTTTCGTGAACGTAGAACGTCTGGCGCGCATCGGTCATCGGTGAGCGTTTACGCGAATGTTCGATTCGATCATTTCGGTTGCTTCCAAAGCGATACGCAGCGATTCGAGCGCAATCTCCGGATTCGGGGCCTCGGCGCCACCGAGCACTTCGACGAATCTCTCCAATTGCACGCGCAGCGGTTCGCGCTTCACGACGGGGCATTCCAACAACGTCCCTTGCTCATACTGCGCAATGAGCACTTCGTAGCTCGACGTCGGTACGAAGTCTCGCCCCGGAGCAAAAAATGCCGTCTGACTCAGATAGTCGATCTGCAGGTAGCCTTTCGAACCCGTAATCGTCAGGTCGCGCACCTTCACGGGGGTGAGCCAATTCACCGTCGCATGCGCGGCGACTCCACCCGCGTCGAGCGCCAGACTGGCATAGTCCACGCGATCGTCGATCAGTGCCATTCCACCTTGCGCGCTAATCAGCCGCAACTTCGAATCCAAGAGAAATGACACGATATCGATATCGTGAACGCCGATGTCGACGATCACGTTTGCGTCCTTTATTCGCGGCGGCATGGTGCCGACGCGGCGCGTTGCGACGTGCAGAGGCGTTCCGACCAAGCCATCGAGCAACAAGCGATGGGCCGTGATGATCGCGGGATTGAACCTCTCGACGTAACCTACCATCAGGGGTACGCCGGAACGGCGACATGCCGCGATGATTGCACGTCCCTCTTCCAGCGTCGACGCGATCGGCTTCTCGACCAAGAGCGCAACGTGCGCGTCCGCCAGCTGCGATGCCGTCTCGAAATGCGAAGATGTCGGCACGCTTACGACCGCACTATCCAGCCCTAAGGCGAGCGCAGAATCGATACTGTCGAACACCCGGTAGCCCATACGCGCGGCTTCGTCGCGCGCGTATTCGGAAACGTCCACGACACCCGTAAAGGCGATCCCCGGCATCTCGGCGAGATTTCTCGCATGATGGCGTCCGATCGCGCCGAATCCGACGACCGCTACGCGCGGCTTAGCTCGCATCGCCAACCGCTTCCCGCAGCGAAGCCGCAACGTGTTCGAGCTGCCGTTCCGAAAGTGCAGGGTGAATCGGCAAGGCGAGGATTTGTGCGGAGACGCGTTCCGCGACTGGAAACTCGCCGGCGCGATGCGCGCCGCCGAAAACGGGATGCAAATGGAGCGGCTTCGGATAGTAGATCCCGGACGCAACGCCGCGCTCCGATAGCCTGGCGC
The DNA here is from genome assembly GCA_019236495.1 of Vulcanimicrobiota bacterium. GTDB lineage: Bacteria > Vulcanimicrobiota > Vulcanimicrobiia > Vulcanimicrobiales > Vulcanimicrobiaceae > JAFAIW01. Next base: position 4,421 of record JAFAIW010000085.1, read on the forward strand.
GCACGGTGTCTCGATCGGCCCCATTTGCCGTTTGCCGCTCGTCGATGATGACGGAATATTGGTGGTAAACGTGTTCGACGCCATCCGGCACGAACGGCAACCGAACGCCGGGAACGTCGCGCAGAAGGACGTCGTACCGCGCCGCATTCTGCCGGCGCGCACGCGTGAAGCCGGGCAATCGGCGCAACTGAACTCTTCCGATTGCGGCGAGAACGTCGGTCAGGCGATAATTGTAGCCGAGGTCGATATACTCGTACCGTTCGCCCTGTCCGTGATGACGAAAACGTCGTGCTCTCTCAGCGATCGTGACATCGTTGGTCGTCAACATCCCACCTTCTCCGGTGAGAATGTTCTTCGTCGCATAAAATGAAAAGGCCGCCGCTTCAAAAGCCGCACCGGCGCGTACCCCGTCACGCGAAGCGCCGACCGCCTGACACGCGTCTTCGAAAAGCCTGATGCCTCGCCGCTCGAGCGCGGAGCTGCCGCTTCGGTCGAACGGCAAGCCGAAAAGATCCACCCCGACCACTGCACGGGTTTTTTCCGTCGCCGCATTCGCAAATGCGTCCACGTCGACGTTGAACGTCTGCGGATCGATGTCGACGAACCGAACGCTTGCACGCTGCATCAATATCGGCGTCGCGGTGGCCGCAAAAGTAAACGGAGTGGTCAACACCTCATCGCCGGGCCCGATTCCAAATGCGGCGAGCCCGCAATGGATGGCCGCGGTCCCGGAATTGACTGCGACCGCGTGCTCGACACCGATAGCGCGTGCAAATTCGCGCTCGAATTCCGCAACGATTGGCCCTTGCGCCAACTGACCGGATCGAAGGACGCCGGCGACGGCGTTGACCTCCTCCTCATCAATTTGGGGTGCAACGAGCGTTATTGGGTCTAGGACTGGGGTGGACCTCGACATCATGTTTTCGGGGGCTCACAATCACAAACAAAAACCTGAGAAGCACTCCCAGGCCGTCGGCGAACTCTTCGAGCCGTTACGCTGCCCCCAGGCGCTTGTCCTGCCCGAAGAGGTGAAAGGCGCGCGGGATACGCGGCCCCGCGACGACGGCGAGCGCGGCAAGGACGAGCGCGGTCGAATGGCCGATCGCAACGATGCTCACCACGTCGAAGAGATTGGAATGCCGCAGGCTGATGCCGGCGATTTCACCTGCTTCTACCAGAATCAACGGCACGACAAAGCCAAATCGATGCGTCCCGATTCCGTAGTTGGCGACGATCGTCGTCATCGCAAGCGAGCACATTCCCACCGCGTACAACAGAATATACGGTGCAGCCGCCGTCGCCGCGGGACCGGCAAGCGCGCGCAGAATCGCAGCCGGAAAAAGGTTGATGGTCGAGAGCTCGACGAGAATGATCGTCATTCCGGTCGCGAACATTCCGATGAACAGCGGACGGGTGGCGCGCTTCTGACCGCTAAGCCGAGAAGCCTTGGCCAGGAGAACGAGCGGCAACGACGAGACGCTGAAAAGTATCGTCTTGCCGACGATCGACAAAGCCGCATACAGCCCTGCATCCGACGCGAGCATCAAGTGGCGAACCAGGATGACGTCGAACCACGACATTGCCGCGATCCCTCCGAACGCGATTGACGTACCGACGAATTTTGCGAGCAACCGGCGCACGTCCACCGTCAGCGGTATCGCCGTTACCTTTCTCCACGTCCAAATTACCGACGCGGTGAAAGCCGAAAGCACGGCACAAACGTTCCCGAGAATCGCGCTGCGGACGCCTCCGAACCAGACGATAAAACCCAGGCCGAACACGAAATTCCCGAACGCTTCGCATATCAGTGAGAGAGCGAACGTGCCGAACCGCTGCTCGCCCTGCAAGATCCCGCGCAACGCCGCCAGCGAAAACGCTATCCCGATCGAAACGAAAGCGAGAATCACCGGCAGGGAATCGTTGAGTGACAAATACGAAGCCAGTGGTTTGCTGACGGCCGCGCCTAAAACGATGATGGCCACGGAAACCGCCAGCGCGCCCTTCGTGATCCTGCGTGCGATAACGGCCGATTCCGCGCGGGTTGATGCGGCTTCCGCCACGACGGCCGTAACGATTGCCTGCAAGACGTTCGCCGGCGCGCTGCAAATCAAGACGACGCCGAGCAATGCGGCCAGGGCGCTGTAGGCGCTGAGACCGAGCAGTCGAACCGCTCCGAAATGAAAGGCGAAATTCGCGCCGTTGACCGCAAGGCTCGCGCCGAAAACCGCTGCCGTGTGCACGAAGGTGTCGCGACGCTCGCTCGTCGGCTGCGTCCGGCCGTCCTCCACTTACCGTTGACTCTCGATCAAACGCAAGTCGAAAACGCGGTAGTTCAGGATCCGCGTCTCGTTTGCAGCGGGTTTGTTTTGGCTGGCGACGTGCAATACGATCGTCTGCTGCGCGCGCAGGGGCGGCAACTTGAAATCGGCGTATTTGCGATACGCTATCGCGGGGCTGATCGCGAGCGTCTTGCCGCGGGACAGAACCTGAATCACCAGCGGGTCGGTTCCCAAACTCGGGCCGGGCTCGGCTTCGAGCTCCAGCGTGCTGCCGTTCGGGGTGTCCCGGGTCAGAATGATCTGCGCGTCGTTATTGACCCAGCGGAACTCGCTTCCTTGGAATCTTTCAAAAGAGTACCAGCCCGTTCCGAGGACGATCGAGGAATCGTCGTGGATGATGTTGAGGGGACAACTGCTGCGCTGCGAACCGAGCTTCGCAGAAAAAATCCGAAAGTTGAGGGCGCGCGGGTCGTGAGCGGTCTTCTTATTCGGACTCGGCACGTGGATTCGCAACGTCTGCGGATCGGATCCAGGAACGACCAGCCGAACGACGCGCCGGTCCGGGACGCTCACAACTTGCTGCACGTGGCTCGAAGACGTAACGTACATCGTCATCTTCTTGTCGCCGAGACCCGGGCCTGGTTCTACCTCCATGGCTACGGCATGATGTGAGGCGTCGGGACAAGCGACCAGTTCCGCGTCGTTCGTCGCCCAATGAAAGGTGTCGCCGCCGAGGTGTTCGGTGGGGTACCATCCCGATGCAAGAAAGACTCCGTCATCCGGGCTCGTCACGTCCGTCTGATTCGCTTCGACACCCGAGTTGGGCCTCAACGCGTTCGACTTTCCGCTACATGCGGCGAGCACCGCAACTGCTAGAAGAGACGAAAGTCCAACCCGAAAGAAACGCTGCATACTACCTCAAGTGTAAGGGAACCGCCCCCTTTTTCACGAGGGTGGCAGACGGACCTCTCCGGAGGACGGCGGAAGCTCGCCCGCCCAACGGAAATCTCGCACGATTGCGCCGAGGCGACGTTGGTCGGTCGAGCCGGCATGTTCTGCGGGGACGAACGTCTTCTTGAACGCTACCTGAAAGGTGACGCCGTCATTTCCGCGTTGCCGCGCGCCGAAGCGCAGACTGAACTCGCCGGCGCGCAGTTCTTTTTCGTAACAAGTACGCCCTTCGCATTTCACGGTGATACGTTGCCCGCGGAGATCGTCGACGTCGGGGACGACGCCGTTGATCAAAACCTCTCCGTTCCCGCTCCGCAACATGAACGAAGCGCTCTTTCCGATCCAGCCGTCCGCGTACCGTCCTTGACAACCCGTCGCCACGCGACCGATCACCTGATGCGCGAGGCGCAACGTCAACCCGCGTAAGACCCTTGCAACGGGCTGCAACGGCGCGGGCCAGCGATCGAACCATCCGGCCCAAATCTGCGAGTACGTATCCAGCCCATAAACGATGTATCCCGGCGGAAATTGCAAACCCGTGTGCTCCCTCAAGACGTCTCGAATCTCTCTGATGCGCTTCTTTCCGCCGACGAACGTCTTCGCTTCACCGTACTCCCGCAGGCTGCCCATATACTCGGGAACGTAGACGAAGTCGAATCGTTTGCCCAGCCTGATCAAGATGTCCCAATCCATGACGTAATGAAGATCTTCGCGCACGGGGCCAACCACATCCAAGGCGGATTTTCTAAAGAACACCGTCTGCTGCAAGATGTAGTCGGAGAAAAACACCAAGCTCCACAAATCGAAGGCTCGCGTGTGAGGAAAGCGGGACTTGAGGCGACCATCGATGTCGATTTGGTACCCCTCGCCGTACACGACTGCCGCTTGCGGGTTGGCACGAAACGCGTCGACGGCCCGCGATACCGCTCCGGGCAAGAACACGTCGTCTGAATTGAGCCATGCGACGATCTCGCCGCGCGCGCGCGCAAAGCCTTTGTTGATCGCATGCGACTGCCCGCGATCTTTTTCGGAGACGAAGGTCAGCCGATCGAGATATGGCTTTACGACCTCCGCGGTATCGTCGCTCGACGCACCGTCCATGATGATGTACTCGATGTGCGGGTAATCTTGAGAAAGGACGCTTTCGATCGTTTCGCGGATAAAACGAGCCTGATTGAATGAGGGGGTGACGATCGAAACGAGCGGTCGATCAACCACGACGAGCCTCGACGGTGAGCCGCCCAATTTCATGAAAGAACTCTTTCAAGAACATCGAGCGTTTTCCGGAGTTCTCGCGCATACCGATGCACGCGGTCAATAGCGTGCGGCGAATGGAGCCCGAGGGCGGGGTAAAAAACTGATCCTTTCCGTCGACCAAATAGCCGGCGAGGGCGTGTGCCCAGTTGAAGGGAACGTAACCGTAGTGCTTCCGCAAGACGGCGATCGTCTCGCGTATCGTCTCGCTTCGTCTTCCAATGGTTTTGTTTTCCGGATGCATGCGAGAAAACGCCCACGTTTCGCTCGATCGTGCTGCGCTGCACCCTTGCCGGGCGAGGCGAATCCACAGATCGTAGTCGAGAGCATAGTGCAAGGATTCGTCGAGCCCGCCGACGCGCTCGAATGCATCGCGTCGAATGAGGGTGGCCGGCTGACAGATCGTGCATTCGCTTTGCAGTGCTTCGAGCGTAAACGCCCCAACGGGGTACGGCCCCAGGCGCAGCCCCCGTTCGTCGACGTGTTCGCCCTCGCCGTAAGCGACGTCGGCGTCGGGGTGGCACTCCAAAAGCGCGACCGCCGAAGAAATCGCGTCCTTTGACAGCGTGTCGTCGGCGTTCAAGAACGTGAAAAATCGCCCAACGCTCTGCCGAAACCCCGCGTTCACCGCTTGCGCCTGGCTCGATCCCGGCAACGGCAGAAACGTTACGGCGCTCCCGTGCCCTTTCACGATGGTCGCGGTGGCATCGGTCGAACCGCCGTCGACCACGAGGAACTCGATGGGCGAATAGGTTTGCGCGAGCACGCTTTGGATGGTGGCATCGATAAAGCGTTCTGCGTTCAGCGTCGGCGTTACGATCGAAACGATCGGTGCGGCGCCTACCGGGCGTTCCACAGGTATCCGTTAGACGTTCTGATAAGAAACGCTCCGTTTGACGATATGAAGGACTCTGACTACCTGGCCGCGCGCAGGAAAGCGAACTTGCAGTTCGGCGACCGGTTTCTGGACGATCCGAAACTGCAGCGCGCGCTGAAGTTCGAGCGCAACGGTTCGATCATCTTCGACCTTGCGCTGACCCCGCACCTTGCCTATTATTTTCCGTCCGCCGTCGGCTATTCGCTGTTCTATAGCGGGCACTTCGAAAGCGGGGAGATCGCCCTTTGTGCGGCGGCGCTGAGCAAAGTCAAGCGCCCGGTCGTTCTCGACGTCGGTGCCAACGTCGGCGTGCACGCCATCTCCTGGGCCTCGCAGCTTTCGGGAAGCCACGTCTACGCGTTCGAACCGTCAAGCGCGAATCTCGAACTTCTTAGGCGAAACGTTCAACAGGCGGCCTTGGAAAAATCGGTGACTGTCGTCCCGATCGCCGTGTCGGACCGAGCGGGAAGCGCCGTCTTCTTCGATTGCGACGACATGGCGTACAGTTCGCTCGTCGACACCGGTCGCAGGCCGGTCGTTCGAAAATATGACGTCGACGTAGACACGATAGATGCATTCCAAGCGCGCGCCGGATTGGAAAACGTCGATCTTCTCAAGGTCGACGTTGAAGGCACCGAGCACGCCGTGATCGCGGGGGCCGCGGCGACGATCGAGCGTTGGCACCCATTGATTTTCATAGAAATTTACCAAGGCGAACGTTCGAACCAAGATCCCAGCGCGACCATCGACGCGATCTGCGCACTAGGCTACGATGCGTTTGTCGCCAGCGACGGCTACGTTACTCCATTTCGAGATCATAGCGATGCTTTCTACAACTACCTGTTCGTTCCGAAAGCGCGCAAGTTCACGATACCCACCGCCGACCTCGGGAAGATTCGCCAAATCGACCAGGAGCGAATCGAGCTGATTCTCCGGCAGGAACGCGAGCTGGACGAATTGCACGCATCGCTGGAAAAAACGCTAAGCGAAGGTGCCGAAAAAGAACGTGCTATTCTTCGTCTCAGCGGCGAACTCAAAGAGAAGGAACGCGCGCTCGTTCTCCTCACGAACGACTTAAAAGATAAAGACGTCGGCGCAAAACGCTTGACCGAACAACTCAAGGACCTCACGGCCCAACTCAAGGAAAAGGACCGCGCGCTGTCGGCGATTACCAAAAATGCTCAAGATCTGAGCGATCAGCTGACGGCCAAAGACGCGGCGCAACAGCGCTTACTTGGATCCGCGAAAGAGCTGCGGCGGCAGCTCTCCACGAAAGATGAAGCGATCGAAGCGCTCACCACCTCGGCAGTCGCATTGCGAAGTCAACTGGACGAAAAAGATCAGGAAGTCATTCGCAAGGATGAGGCACTCCGCAGCGCCCATGAAAAGTCTGCCGAGCTGCAAACCCAGTTACGGGCTCTCGCGGCTCAGCTGGCCGACAAAGAGGCGGCTCTGGTTCAAGTCAATGAAGCGGCGGCCGCGGTGCAGCAGCAATTCGAAGCCTTGATGGCGCAGCTCACGGAAAAAGATCAAGCCCTCTTGGAGAAGGAGCGGGCGATTGTCGAAATCGACCAAGCGGCCCGCGAAAAAGATCGGGTGAATTTCGAGTTGACGGCGCAGCTCAAGGCACAATATGCTCAAAACGATCTCTTCCGGCAGGCCGCTCAAGAACGGCTAGAGCTCATTCAACAATTACAGACCGTCGCGAACGAACGCCTCGAAGTCATCATCGGCCTCAACGCACAACTGCGTCAACTGACCGCCTGAGCAGCGACCGCTTCAAGCGCGGATTCAAAGAGCGAGATGCTCTTTTTCCAGCTGCACTCGCGCTCGACGTAGCGCCGGCCTTGAAGCCCGAGCGTGCGGCCGGTTTCGCCGCGCATCGTCTCGATCGCGATTCGAAACGATAGCGCGTCGCGATACCACAAGCCCCCGTTACTGCGACGACTCTGCGCGACGAGCACCTCGGACGTCGCGCTTACGAGCGCCGGCCGGGCGGCGGCCCACGCTTCCAAAACGGCAATCGAAAGGCTCTCGTACGAGCTCGGCATCACGAACAGCGATGCGGCGGCCAAAGCATCCCATTTCGCCTGCTCGTCGAGCACGCCGACATAGTGCACGCCTGCCCGGTTGCTCAACTGCATGTGCTTCGGTCCGGCCATCACGAGATCGACCGGAGCCGCCGTCTGGTCCCGGTATGCATCGTAGAAATCCAAAAGCTCGCCGCAGCCTTTCGACTCGTCGATCCTTCCGACGTAGAGCGCGAAGTCTCGTTGAATATCGAAGGTCTCGCGAAAGCTTGCCGCGTCGCCAACGAGCGCGTCGACGCCCACCCCGCAGATCGTCCCGTCCAGCTCTTGCGAGAAACGTCTGCGCAGCAATGCCCGCTCCTCTTCGGTCATGAAGACGAACGCGCGCGGCCGGGCAAACCAAGGATCCCACATCGAGAGGCCGAGCATCCATTCGTGATGCGCGAGGGGAAGCAGCACCGAGCGTTGCTCGACCAGCGGCAAACCGAAGTAACTGGTCGCATAAAGGTACGTAAAAAACGCCACTGCACGATAGGTCGCGCCGTGCGCACGCAGATGCTCGTAGAGAGCGGGCGCGTAGGGACCCTGTTCCTGCATCCAACGCTCCTGTTCGGAAGCGTCGACGCCGAAACGGATGCGCTCGGAGCGGCGGTCGAACCGCGCAACGTCGCGCTCCTGGGCCGTAAATCGAATGACATCGACCCCATTGACGACGCACGGCCCTTCGGGATAGACGTTCTTCCACGTCTGGTAGTCTTGCGCGCGGCTCGTCAGTACCGTTACCGGAATCGTCGAGCGCTCGGCCAGCTCTCGCGCCAAGCGTTCCGCGCCGCCGACGACTTCGAGGCCATACCGCGGTACGACGAACGCGACGCGGCTAGACGAGGTTTGCGACACGTTGCGCGCCGAGCGATTCCGCAATCATGCGGGCTTGCTCGCGGACGGCAAGTTGCGCCGCTGCGCAACGCGCCCGCTGGCTTTCAACGAGCCGGCTGCGAATTTCCACGTCGTGCGCGAGAACCTTGAGGAGCGCCGCCACGCGGAGACGATCGGTCTTGTCGACGATCAGCACTCCCGCATCGTGCAGCACGTCGGCCGAGGCGAGGGTGCGATACGCGCAGACGGGCATATCGAACCACATCGCTTCCTGCAGGGCCACTGCGTAGCCCTCGTGTTCGCTCAAGCTGCAATACACGTGGGCCGTACGGTAGAGCGCCGCCAGTGCCGGCTCCGAGACGACGCCCGTTATCAATACGTGTTGCGACAGCGCACTCCCGTGCACGGTCTTCAGAAGCTCTTGATAGTAGGGATCGCCGAAATCGAAGCGCCCCGCCAAAACTAAGCGTGCGTTCATGTCGAGGGTCAGGTAGTTCGCGAATACTTCGAGCAGCTGCTGTTGACACTTTTCGCGCCGAATCTCACCGACGCAAAGAATATTGGTCTTTCCGTCTTGGAGCGCGTTCATCAGTGCGGCGTCGGGCGCGATGTTCCAACGCGCCGGATCGGCGCTCGGAACCAAGCGCGACACCACGAGCCGATCGGAGAGCAGCCCGTACTCGCGCAATCCCAGCGCGTACGTGCGCTCGAAACGATGAGCCAGCGCGACCAACTCTTCGGCGTCGCAGTCGCCGGCTTCGTGAACGATCAAGACTCGTGGGGAAGCGGTTTGCGGAAGCGCCGCGACCGGGCGCAGCGACCCGGCAAAATGAACGATCGCCGGCACGCCCTCGCCGCCGGACGACAAGCGATCGCCTTCGCTCTGCATGCGCGCGTCGAGATGGATAGCCGCGATACGCGAGTCGGCACCGGCCGCGCGCATCGCGTCGCGCAATTGAAGAACCTGAAGCGAGGTCTTCTCGCCGTACTCGAGCGTATCGAGCACTTGTAACGCCGTCGTTCGGGCCGGCGGCGTCGCGCGGGCCGTCCGAAACGCCGTTTCGTAGCGCTCCAGTACAGCCGGCCACGCGGCAAACTCTTCGACATATTTCCGTCCGAGTTCGCCTTTGCGCGCCAGGGCTTCGGTGCCTAACGCCTCGGCCGCAGCGAATGCATCCACCCACTCCGCCAGCGTCGACGCGCACCAGCCGCCCTGCGAGGCCGCGACCGCGCGCGCCGTCGCGGCGCAATCTCCATGCACCACGACCGGGCGGCCCATCGTCCAGGCCTCCATGATGGAACGCGAGTAGCTCTCGTTGGTCGAGGGTTGAACCAGTAACAAGCACCCGCGCAGCAACCGACCTTTTGCGACATCGCTCACAAAGCCCAAATCGACGATGCCGGCATCGCGGTCCGAATAGTTGGCCGATCCATGCCCCGCCAGCACGAGGCGCATCCGCGATTGTGGATACGCGGCTTTGAAACCGCGAAACGTCTCGATCAGCAGCCCGACGTTTTTGGTTTCCGCGCGCCTTCCAATATAGAGCACGTATCGTTCGCGTTCCGGAACGAATCCGGAAAGCGCTCGCCCATCCCCGGACGTCTCGGCCGCGAGCTCGATCCCGGAACCGACGACGAGACTCTTTTGCACGATGCCCGGACCGTACAATCGGCGTGCAATCTCGAACTCCCCTTCGCTATTGAAAAGCAGTCCGCGTACGCCGAGCATCATCGCGGCGACTTCCGGCAAATACGCATACGGCTCGTCGTGCAGACAGGGTTGAAGAAAAGCTCGCTCGGCGACGCGCTTCCAGCCGTTCAGGATCGGGCCATAGAGGTACGGCAAAAAGAGGACGGCATCGTAGCCGGCTCCGGCAGCATCGAGATGCGCGAGCAGCGCTTCGGATGCGATGCTTTCGTTGATAAACGGCGCCGCCTCGTCGGGCGGCAGCGGCGGAACTCCGGGCTTGAGAGCGCCGGCGGGCGACAGTAACCGCCGATTCGCGCGCTCGAAACGTTCGCGATCGCGCGCATCCACCGGAAAGCGGAGAACCTCGACTCCGGATTCGGTCGTCTTTCCGGGACGCAGCACGTTGCGCGACCAATCCGAACTGAACGATGGGCAGCACGTCGTCAAGACTTCCACCACGTGACCGCGTGACGCAAGGCCGGTTGAAGCGCTCCACGCCAAGCGCTCCGCTCCACCCTGCAGATCTTTGCCGTACCACGGCGTGACGATTCCGAGTTTCAATGCGGTAGGCGATCGTCGAGCGCGTTCACTCGCGCGCGCAGCTGATCGATTTGCTCCTGAAGTCGAACGTTTGTCGCGGAGAGCTCACGCGCCACTTCGATCAGCGCGAAGTTCACATGTCGCTGATCTTTGAAAATGAAGGCGAGCGCGCGCAAGAAAAAATAGCGCAGCGGCATGAGTAGCGAGAATGGAAAACGGTTGAGGCGGCCCGGCCAATCGGTGCGGATTTGCGATTTCCGTTCGGCGGTCGCGAGTACGGCTTCGACGGATGCAGCCGTCACTAACGCATCCGGAGAGATGGCGGCATCGGCCAACCCCGCAGCTCCGGGCACGGTGCGACGCGCGACTTCGAGATTTACTTTCGTCATCAGCTCGTCGACATCGATCGCCGGATTGTTTGCGTCAATCATCCTTTGAATGGTATTCTGTTGCATCGTCAGCCGGGCCTGGGGAGTCATCCCCCTCTCGTTTTTCGCATGCGCCGCCGGCGAAGCCGCCCTGCTTCGCTTCGCACCGGCGCGCTTTGCGCCCGATCTCCGTCAGCCCCTCGTGATCGCAACCTCATGGGGCGGCTACGGCGCGTGGATGTGGCTGGTGGCCGCACTCTGCATCGGTTTCGCTTCGATTGCATACGTAAGAACGGTACGGAATCTCGCGGCTGAACGCAGCGAAATGCGCGTGACTGCGATCGCCGCGACCGCAGCCGCTTCGCTGTTGGGCGCTCTGCTTTGTCCGGTAACCTTCTCGAGCGACGTTTACGCTTATGGCGCCTACGGTCTCATGGCCGCAGTGGGCTTGAATCCCTACGATCACGTTCATCTGACGACGTTCGATCCGCTCGTGACGGCGGCGATTTGGCAGTGGAGCAATCCGCTTCCGGCGTGCGTGTACGGCCCCGCATTCGTCTGGATTGCGGCGGCGATCGTGAGCGCGACGCATGGGTTCGGCGTAACGGCGCAGCTCTTCTCGCTCAAGGTCTTAGCGTGCAGCGCGCTGCTTGCGTGCGTCCCACTCGCGGCCGCCGCTTTCGGGAAAATGCCGCGCGGCATTCGTTTCGCGGCGGCTGCCGGCATTGCGCTCAATCCGGTAATTTTGTGGACGGCGGCGGAAGGTCACAACGACGCGCTCATGCTCGCCGTTGCATTGTCGGGCTTCATTCTCTTGCGACGCTTCGGAACGTTTGCCGGCACGTTCGCCGTCGCGCTGTCGACGCTCGTCAAATTTCCCGGAATCGCCGCAGCCGCCGGGATTGCGCTGTGGAATGTTTCAAACCGCGCGCGCTTCACGCAAGCGTTGGGAGCGATAGCTCTGGGTTCGTTCGTGACGGTTGCCTCGGCGTGGCCGTTCTTGCAAACGGCATCTTTTCGGGGCCACGGGCCGTACGCTCCGCAAGCCTCCCCGCAATTCGTCGTCGCAACGCTGCTCGCGCCCGCTGCCGGCGCGCGCGCGCCACTTCTGGCCGCCGCGATCGTCGGGCTGGTTTGCGCGGCGGTTGCGATTGCGGGCTGCCGTGCGGTATTCGCGCGCGACGCAAGCGGCTATGCCGTTTTGGGACTTGCGGCGTGGTACGCGCTTCCCAACCCATATCCGTGGTACGCGTTGTGGGTTTTGCCGGCCGTGTTTCTCGCACCGCAAACTCGCGCGGGGCGGGCGTTGTGGATCGCGACGCTGGCGATTTTCATCCGTTATCTTTTCGACGTCTCGAACCCGACGCCGGCGGCCGGGTTCGCGCTAGCGCTGGCCGCGTTCGCACCGCCGCTCGTCGCCCTCCGTTACGGGCAGCGAAAGACTGCGTTGGAACCACCCGGAAAACCGTAAAGCGGTCCCTGATCCTGCGCCATGCCGTGCTGCGTGACGCGGTCGTAGAGCGCCTCGGACCGCGCGATCTCCGCATCGAGCGCATCGCTTTGCGATCTCACGGCGGCATGCAGCGCCGCGGAGGCTTCGGCTTCAGTTTTTCCGACGACCGTAACGGCGCTGCTGCGATGTCCGAGCATGCGTTCCGCGATCTCGAAGTGCCCGACTTCGTGCCCGCGCACCGCCTCCACAAACGCCGCCAGTGCCGCGCGTTCCTCGCCCGTCATTTTGGGCCACGTCCACCGCGGCAGCGTCACGACCGAACTGTTGGGAACGAAACCGAACGTCACGCGGCCCGTACCGCGAAAGCCCAGCGAAGGAACGCGTTCGACGCGGCCGTCCGTCAGCGTGCCGTTCAACCGGTACGTATAGCGACCGATCGAAGGAAACGCGGCCGCGTAGAGCATCGCCGGTTCGCATGCCGGAAACGAACGCGCGACGTACTCGACGCGAAATGCCGGACCGGACGCTACCCCGAGCGCACCCAGAAACAAAAACGAGCGAATGAATGCGTTCATTCGCTCGTTCCATTCCACGCGCGCCGGGCTAGTTCGTTTTGATTTCGATTTTCTTCGGCGCAACTTTCGGCACGAACGCCAAGGTAAGCGTCAACAAGCCGTTTTCCACCTTTGCGCCGATGTTCTCCGTGTCGATCTCCTCGGGAAGTACGAGCGAGCGCGTAAACGAGCGTTTCTCGGTTTTCCCGGTTATGGCGAGCACTTCGGACTCCACGGTGACGTCGAGATCCTCGGGCCGAAAGCCCGGGACCGCAACCTCCACCACAAAGCCCGACTCGTTCCGGGTGATTTCCATCCCGGAGAGCTGCGATGCATTGGTGGTGAAATTGCGAAACGGGTCGAGACCGAAGATATCGAACAGCGGTCGGCTTCCGGCGCCGCGCGCCGGGGTACGGCCGACGACCAAGCTGCTATTCATAGATCAAACTCCTTCTGTCTGCTATAATCAGCGGCTCGTCGATGCGAGGGTTCCCGCTGTTAGCAGTCTACTGCTAGTACTGCTAGAAGGCAAGACCCCACAGCCCCCGTAGGAGTTGCGCTCGAACCGATGACTTCAACCCTCGAAGCTCCCGCCGCCGGCCGCCTGGCCGAGGCGCTGCTGCGCGCCGTTCCGGCGGCCCACCGGGGCTTGGCGGCCTTGGCCGAGCATTTGCGCCGGGGCCCGGGGACGTACGCCCTTCACGAGACCACCTCGGCCGCCCGGCCCTTTCTGCTTGCAGCCCTGCAGCGCGCCGTCGAAGGAAGCTTTCTGATCGTCGTCCCGACCGCTGAAGCCGCCGAGCGAACCTTCGCCGAGCTCCTTTACTACCAGGGCGAGATCGAAGCGCAGTCGGTGACGCTGTTGCGCTCTCGCGACGAAACGATCGGCGCCTTGGAGAGCCCCTCCGAGCGGAGCGCCAGGATGACGCTGCTGGCGGACCTCTCGGCGGGCCGCCGGCGTCTCGTGGTGGCGCCGATTGCGGCAGTGCGGCAATACGTTATGCCGCGCGCCGTTTTCAACGCGCTGCGCTGCGAGGTTTGCTCGGGCAGCGAAGCGGGCTGGGAAGCGTTGCAAACGCGGCTGCATCGTTTGGGTTACCGGCGCGTCGACGTCGTGAGCGCCGCGGGCGAATACGCCGTACGTGGCGGCATTCTCGACGTCTTTCCCGCGACGGCCGCTCAGCCCGTGCGCTTGGAATTTTTCGGCGACCGGGTGGAAACGATTCGCGCTTTCGCGCTCGAATCACAGCGCAGCGAGCGCGATCTCGAATCCGTCGAAATCGTTCCATGGAGCGAAATTCCGCGCGAAGATGCCGTGCGCGAACGCGTGACCGCGCGTTTTGACGGCCCCGAGAACGTGCGCGCGGCGCTGCGCGTTTTTCTGGAGAGCGGTGCCGATCTTCCCGAAGCGTGGTTGTCGCTCGCTTTCGGCGAGCGCGCGACGATCTTGGATTATTTCGACGAACGCGGCGTCGTCGTTCTCGAGGAGCCCTCAATGCTCGCCGCGGTCGAGCGCGCGCTCGATGAGGAACGCCGCCGCGAGGCGCAGCTCTTGCTCGACGCGGACGGCGAGCTCTCAATCGACGACGACGCGGTTGGAGAAGCGCTTCTCGCCGAAGTCGCCGCGCCGCATCCGTGTTTGGAAGATTTGCGCGACCAGCTGTCCGGCCGACGCGTGCTCGTCG
>JAFAIW010000195.1 GCA_019236495.1 Vulcanimicrobiota bacterium
GCGCCGCGAAAGCGACGATCACCTTACGCTGGTGGCGCGCATCCGCCGCGATCAAATCAAAAAATTGCAAACGAACGGCATCCAAACCGTCGGCGCGCTCGCCGCCGCAAGCGAATCCGAGCGTCCGCCTTCGATGGCCGGTGCGACGTTCGTGACGTTGCACCGGCAAGCGCGCTTGCAGCGGCGGCAGAGCGAAGCGTTCGCCGCGGGTGACGCCCACGCCGGTCCGCGCCACTTCTACGAACTGCTCGACCCGGCGGAGCGATCCGGTTTTGGATTGTTGCCGGAGCCGGCCGCAGGCGACGTCTTCTTCGACATGGAGGGCGACCCGTTGTTTCGCCCCGGGCGTGGTTTGGAATACCTGTTCGGCGTTTACGCTCACGGCGACGCCCGCCCGTTCCGGAGTTTTTGGGCGCACGGTTTTGTGGAAGAACGGCGCGCGTTCGAGCAATTCATCGACTGGGTTACGGCCCGGCGAGCGGACTATCCGGCCATGCACGTCTATCATTTCGCACCCTACGAGAAAACCGCGCTGCGCCGTCTCGCTTCGCAATACGCTACGCGCGAAAACGAGCTCGACGCACTGCTGCGGGCGGAGGTGTTCGTCGATCTCTTCGCGGTCGTGCGAAGGGCGGTTCGCGTTTCGCAGCCGAGCTATTCCTTGAAAAAGCTGGAGGCGTTCTACGACATGCGGCGCACCACGGAAACGAAATATGGCGGCGACTCGATCGTCATGTACGAACAGTGGATCCGCCAGCCGGATCGCCGCGAGATTCTCGACGACATCGAACGCTACAATCAAGACGACTGCCGCTCCACTTGGATGCTGCGCGATTGGCTGCTGGGTCTCCGCGCGGAGGCAATCGCGGCATACGGCGTCGACATTCCCTTCAGGCCGTCGAAAGCGGAGAAAGCCGAATCTGCCACTGCTCTCGATGGAGAACGCGATGAGATGCGCATCGCGCTGCTTCAGGGTCTCGAAGACGAGGACTTCGACACCATCGCGACGCGCTCGGACGCGGATCGCGCTCGCTGGACGCTGGCGCACCTGCTCGACTACCATCGCCGCGAAGAGAACCCCGTTTGGTGGGCGTTCTTCGATCGTCAGGAACAGTGCGACGACTTCGTGCACGGAGATCGCGAATCGATCGGCGGTCTCCAGCTGGCGGCCGGCGTCGATCCGGTTCGAGCGGACCGCAGTGCGATCTACACCTACGAGTTTCCCGAGCAGCAATACAAATTGAAGGCCGGAACGGTGTACGATCCCGAAACCGGCCGAACCGCGGGAACGTTGCTCGGGATCGACGACGACGCCAATCGGCTGCAGCTTAAACGCACGGGGTCGCCGGCCGACGCCGCGGCGATCCGCGCGCTCATCCCACCCGGCCCCGTGGTTGCCGGCGCTCAGAAAGCCTCGCTCGTGCGCACCGCGCAGTCGCTTTGCGCCGGAACGCTCGAACGCGACCATCCGGTCATCCTCGATCTGCTGCTTCGTCGAGCGCCGCGCGTGAACGGCTTTGAAAGAGGGGCGATCTTGCAACCGGAAGTCGTCGACGCCGAATCGCTCGCGAACCTCATCGGCGCGCTCGATCGCAGTTATCTTTTCGTGCAAGGGCCGCCGGGAACAGGCAAGACGACCGCCGGCGCCGCGGCTGTCGTTGCTCTGCTGGCGGCGGGAAAACGCGTCGGTATCGTCGCGAATGCGTATGCCGCAATCGCAAACTTCTTGACGAAGGTCGAACGCTGCGCGGCCGAGCGCGGCGTGCGCTTTCGCGGCCTGCAGAAGTTCAGCGATCCCGATGACGCGTACGTATCGCCCTTGGACGACCCGTTCGTTCGAGCCACGAAAGACCCCGCGCCGTTCGCCGCATCCCATTGGCAATTGGCGGCCGGAAACGCCTGGCTCTTCGCGCGGCCCGAAATGGAGAATGCGCTCGACGTGCTCGTCGTCGATGAGGCCGGCCAGTGCGCGCTTGCGGACGCGCTTTCCGTGGCTCCCGCCGCGCGGAATATGGTTTTGCTCGGCGATCCAATGCAGCTCGCGCAAGTCTCGATCGGCACGCACCCGGGACGCCTTGGAATCTCCGTGCTCGAGCATTTGCTGGGCGACGGCGCACGAACGGTCGCACCAGACCGCGGCATCTTCTTGAACCGCAGCTATCGCATGCGGCCGGAGATTTGCGAGTTTATCTCGACCCGCGTTTACGACGGCCGCTTGCAGTGGGATCCGCTAACCGAGCGCCAACACGTCGACGGAGCCGCCGCGGCGCTCAACGCCGTGCCGATAGAGCACGCCGGAAACGCCGAGCAGTCCGCGGAGGAGACGGATGAGATCGTGCGCCGCATCCAGAGTCTTCTCGGCACGACGTTTGTCGACTCGCACGGCGTGGCTCGACCGCTAAGCGATGCCGACATTCTCGTCGTAACGCCGTACAACGCGCAGCGCCGGCGTATCGCGCGCGCGTTGCAGGAACGGGATATCCACGTTGCGGTCGGTACGGTGGACAAGTTCCAGGGGCAAGAGGCGGTCGCAGTCTTCTTCTCAATGGCAACCTCGAGCCGGGACGAGCTGCGCAGTGGAGGATTCCTTTTCAGCATTAACCGGTTTAATGTGGCGCTTTCGCGGGCTCGAGCGCTTGCCTACGTCGTCCACAGTCCGCGCTTACTTGACGTTCGGTGTAGCTCGGTCGAAGAAATGCGCCGCGTTAACGTGCTGTGCGATTTTGTCGAAACCGCCAACGCCGGAGCGGATTTTGGCTCCCCGGCCCGAACTTCGGAGCCATGCGCGACGCGCGACCCAACTGGCCCAATGGCATCGGCTTACTGATCGTTCATGCCGGTGCGCTGCTTGCACTGCTTCCTGCATTCTTTTCTTGGCAGGCGTTAGCGGTTGCGGCAATTCTGTTCTTTGCAACCGGTGCGTTCGGAGTGACGCTCTGCTACCACCGTACGCTGACGCATCGCAGCCTCAAGATGCGCCTGCCGGTCGAATACGCGACCGCAATTCTCGGGACGCTCGCCTTTCAAGGCGGCCCGATCGAATGGGTTTCGACGCACCGGATCCATCATGCGAACTCCGATCGGAAAGGCGATCCGCATTCGGTTCGGCGCGGTTTCGGATGGGCGCACGTTCGTTGGCTCGTGCAACCGAATCCAAACATTCCGCGCGGAGTCGAATGCCGCAAGTACGCGCCGGATCTTTGGGAGCAACCGTTCTATCGAATCCTCGAACGGAGTTCCATTCCGCTCCAGGCCCTGCTAGGGATCGGCCTGTTCTTCCTCGGCGGATGGTCGTGGGTCGTGTGGGGAATTTTTGCGCGGCTGGTCTTCACGTATCACACCACGTGGCTCGTGAACAGCGCAGCGCATACGTTCGGATATCGCGCGTTTCGCACGAAAGACCGGTCGACCAACTCGTGGTGGGTCGCGCTCTTGACGTTCGGGGAAGGCTGGCACAACAACCATCACGCCTTCCCGTTTTCGGCGCGCCACGGCCTGCGCTGGTTCGAGCTCGACATCACGTGGTGGTGGGTCAAGATTCTCAAGCTCACGCGTCTCGCGTACGACATTCGCGTACCAAGCCGCGCCGCACTCGAGCGCCTCGCGCTTCCGCCCCGTCGAACCCAGGGCGCATAAGGGGCCGCCCGGCCGCACACGTTCAGCCGGTGCGCATTCCGGCCGATGGGGATACGGAGGCCTTTCTCCAGGAGTTCGGGGCCTCGGCACACCAACCTAGAGCGAGCAAGCGCCGCCCCGCGGCAGCTACAGGAGATGACATGAGCACACGCGTTCTCATCGTCGACGATGCCGTCGTGATGCGGATGATGATCAAAGGTATTCTCTCGAAGAACGGCTTTGAGGTCGTCGGCGAGGCGCAGAACGGCGCCGAAGCCGTCGACAAGTATAAGACGTTGCAACCCGACCTGGTGACGATGGACATGGTCATGCCGGAGATGGACGGCATTACGGCCGTGAAGCAGATCATCAGCCACGACCCCAATGCGAAAATCATCATGTGCACCTCGATGGGCCAGCAGGCTCTCGTCGTCGAGGCAATTCAGGCCGGCGCGAAGTCGTTTGTGACGAAGCCGTTTCAGCCGCCGAAGATGCTGGAGACGATCAGCAAGGTGCTTGCGTGAGCGAAGCCGCCAACCTCAACGAGCTGCAACGAGACGTTCTCCGCGAGGTCGGCAACATCGGCGCCGGCCATTCTGCGACCGCACTCTCTCAACTTCTCGACGCTCGGGTCGACCTGAGCCAGCCGGCTCTCGAAATCATCAAGTTCAGCGAATTGCCGAAGCGCCTCAAGTACGGAACGCGTGCCGTCGCCGCGCTGCACATGGGCGTCAAAGGAAAGGCACCCGCCGACATCATCGTCCTTTTCGACCGCGAGCAAGCCGCTGCGTTCGTGGACGGGTTCATTCGCCGCCTCGTCGGCGACATTCGGATGTTTGATTCGATCAAAGACTCGACATTGATGGAACTTGGGAACATCATCGCAGGCGCCTACGTCACCGCGATCATCGATCTGACCGGCGTCGACCTCGTGCTCTCCGTCCCAACCCTTGCGTACGGAACCATCGACGGAGCACTGCGAAAGCTCATGAACAACGAGGCCGCGCAGGACGTCTTCATGATCGAGAACAGTTTCCTGATGAATAACGACAAGCAGGTCTCGGGACAATTCCTCTTGATCCCCGAGAAGGGTTCGCTCGAGCCGTTCTTTAGCGCCTTCGGCGTTTAGCTCGCGGGCTCTCCCAAATCTCGCAGCGCCGTCCGCTGCCACTCCGAGAGCAGCCACTCGATCGCGATCGGGTTGACCGCATTGAGCGGCGCGTGATATTCCCGAAAGTACGCAGGATCGATCGCTGAGATCTTCTCCGCGAGCTTCGGATCATCGAAGACGCCGACGATGCGGCCCGCACCTTTCGTATCCGTGACGACGTACACCATTTTCGTTTGAAGCGGCTGCTCGATCATGCTTGGTTGCTTCACCGAGCCTGGGCGTCGCCCTGCGAAAATGAAAAAGGGCTCGGCAATCGCCGAACCCTCTTCCCGCGATGTGATACGCCTAGAGATCTTCCGGGTTGATGCCCTTCTGCGCGAAACGATCGTACTGCGTTTTCCGCGGAGGCGCGTGGACGTTCACGTGGTCATCGTACTCGCCTTCGTATTGCACCTGGGCCGGTTCGCGCGTGCGATCGTACGCGCTTACCAACCGTTGCATTCCGTCGCCGCCGTTGCTCCCGACGATCTCGGCGAGCGCCGCGTCGTCCGCGGACATACCGTCGAAGCCGTCGATGAACGCGAACTGATTGCGCGGACGCCCTTCGTCGTCGAGATCTTGCCCTTCCGGCTCGATCTGGACGTTCCGGTAGCGCGACATGCCCGTTCCGGCCGGAATGAGCTTGCCGATGATGACGTTCTCCTTGAGCCCGAGCAACGGATCGTGCTTGCCTTTGATCGCCGCATCGGTAAGGACGCGCGTCGTCTCTTGGAAGCTCGCCGCGGAGAGGAACGATTCGGTCGCAAGCGACGCCTTCGTCACACCCAGGAGTACGGGGCTGGCCGTGGCTCTCTGCCCGCCGTCCGCTTCAACGCGATCGTTTTGTTCGTTGAAGAACGCCGCCTCGACGAGTTGACCCGGCAGCATCCGCGTATCGCCGCCGTCGACAATCTTCACTTTACGCAACATCGAACGAACGATCACTTCGATGTGCTTGTCGTTGATATCGACGCCTTGCGAACGATAGACCTTTTGGACTTCTTGCACCAGGTAGTTCTGCAGCGCGGTCTCGCCCTTAATGCGCAACACGTCGTGCGGATTGAGCGAACCTTCGTTGAGCTGATCTCCCGCTTCGACCTTTTGGCCGTCCTGCACCACGAAGTGCGTGCCGTGCGGAATGTCGTACTCGTGCTGTTCGCCTTCGGCGTCGGTCACGAAAACGATGCGCTTGTTGCGATCTTCGCCGAAGTGCACCGAACCGGAGACCTCAGTAACCATTGCCTGGCCCTTGGGTTTACGTGCTTCGAAGATTTCCTCGACGCGCGGCAGACCCGTGATGATGTCTTCCGTAGCAACGCCGCCGGTGTGGAACGTCCGCAGCGTGAGCTGCGTACCCGGCTCGCCGATCGACTGCGCCGCGATGATGCCCACCGCTTCGCCGATGTCGACTTTGCGGCCGGTCGCGAGATTGCGCCCGTAGCACATCGAGCAGACCCCGTACCGTGCCTGACATGCGAGCACGGAGCGGATCTTCACCGACTTGGTGCCGGCCGCAATCAGCGCTTGGGCCTTCTCTTCGTCGATTTCGTCGTCGCGTTGAACCAGCTTCTTGCGCGGATTTTCCGGATCTTTCACGTCTTCAGCGGCGCGCCGGCCGATGATGCGATCGTAGATCGGCTCGATGATTTCCTTGCCTGCGGTGATATCGGCGACGGTGATGCCGCTTTGCGTTCCGCAGTCTTCTTCGCGGATGATCACGTCTTGTGCGACGTCGACCAACCGGCGCGTCAGGTATCCCGAGTCCGCCGTACGGAGCGCGGTGTCGGCCAAACCTTTCCGCGCACCGTGCGTCGAGATGAAGTATTCGAGAACGGTCAGGCCTTCTTTGAGCGACGCCTTGACCGGAATCTCCAAGATCCGGCCCGACGGGTCGCTCATCAGGCCGCGCATGCCGCCCAACTGCTTGACCTGAGCGATCGAACCACGGGCACCGGACGTTGCCATCATGAACACCGGGTTCAACGGGTTCTGCGCTTCTTGCATCGCGACCGTAACGTCGTCGCCGGCTTTCGACCAAATGTCGATCGTCTTGTTATACTGCTCGTCTTGAGAAATGAAGCCCTGATCGAACAGGTTGTGAAGCTCGTCGACTTCGTGCTGCGCGCGGTCGAGGATCTCGTACTTGCGCTCCGGCACGATGATATCGTTGATCGAAACCGTGGTACCCGACTGCGTGGCGTAGTGAAAACCCAAATCCTTGATCGCGTCAAGGAACTTGGCCGTCTCCGCATTGCCGTACTTGCGGTAGCACGACGTGATGAGCTTCTTGAGCGCACCCTTGTCGAGAATGTGATTGACGAACGGGTGATTCCAACTGGATGGAAAGGCGTTGTTGAAGATAACTCGCCCAACCGTGGTCTTGAGGACCTCACCGTTGATACGGACGTTGATGAATTGCTGCAGCGCGACATTGTGCGTATCGTATGCAAGCATCGCTTCCGTGATGTCGCGGAACGTCGGAAGGCGTCCTTCTGAATCTTTCGCACCGTCCTTCGACGCCCGCTTTTTCGTAGACCCGTTGGTCACGCCGTGCGTTTTTGCGTCGTAGTCGTCCACGATCGCGGCCTTCGCCGGACCGTTGTACTCGTCGCGTTGGAACGTGAGGTAATACAGCCCCAACACCATGTCTTGCGTTGGAATCGAAACGGGGTTGCCGTACGCCGGCAAGAGAATGTTGTTGGCAGAGAGCATCAAGATGCGCGCCTCCGCTTGTGCACCCGCGGAGAGCGGCAAGTGTACCGCCATCTGATCGCCGTCGAAGTCGGCATTATACGGCGTGCAAACCAGCGGATGCAGGTGGATCGCTTTGCCTTCAACCAGCACCGGCTCGAACGCTTGGATGCCCAAGCGATGCAGCGTCGGAGCGCGGTTCAAGAGCACCGGGTGTTCGCGAATCACCTCGTCGAGCACGTCCCACACTTCCGGACGGACCCGCTCCACCATGCGCTTCGCACTCTTGATATTGTGCGCTTGTGCGCGATCGACGAGCTTCTTCATCACGAATGGCTTGAAGAGCTCCAGCGCCATCTCTTTGGGCAGGCCGCACTGGTGCAGCTTGAGGTTCGGGCCAACCACGATCACCGAGCGCCCCGAATAGTCCACACGCTTGCCGAGCAGGTTCTGACGGAAGCGCCCTTGCTTACCTTTTAGAATGTCGCTGAGCGATTTTAGCGGACGATTGTTCGGACCCGTAACGGGACGGCCGCGACGCCCGTTGTCGATCAGCGCATCGACCGCCTCTTGCAGCATGCGCTTTTCGTTCTTGATGATGATCTCGGGAGCCGAAAGCTCGAGCAACCGCTTCAAGCGATTGTTGCGGTTGATGACGCGCCGGTAGAGATCGTTCAAGTCCGACGTCGCGAAACGGCCACCGTCGAGCTGCACCATGGGACGCAATTCCGGCGCGATCACCGGCACGGCCGAAAGAATCATCCACTCGGGCTTGTTGCCGGAGGTTAAGAATGCTTCGACGACTTCGAGGCGCTTGATGGCCTTGAGGCGCTTCTGACCCGACGTTTCTTTGAATTCGCGGCGCAGCTCCTCTTGCAAGCGGCGCAGATTCAAATCGCGCAACAGCTCGCGGATTGCTTCCGCGCCCATGCCCGCCTTGAAACGATTTCCGAACTTCTCGCGCGCTTCGCGATACTTCTGCTCGGTCAATACTTCACGCTTGCCGAGAGTCGTGTCGCCTTGATCGATCACGATGTACGCCGCGAAGTAAATGACTTTCTCGAGCTGTCGCGGCGACATATCGAGCAAAATGCCGATGCGTGACGGCACGCCCTTGAAATACCAAATGTGCGAAACCGGCGTGGCCAGCTCGATGTGTCCCATCCGCTCGCGGCGCACTTTCGCGCGCGTGATCTCGACGCCGCAGCGGTCGCAGATCATTCCTTTGAAGCGGATGCGCTTGTACTTACCGCAGTGGCATTCCCAGTCTTTCGTCGGGCCGAAAATCTTCTCGCAAAAGAGTCCGTCGCGTTCGGGCTTCAGAGTGCGATAGTTGATCGTCTCCGGTTTCTTGACTTCGCCGAAAGACCACGCACGAATTTGCTCCGGCGAGGCCAAACCAATGCGCATCGCATCGAAGTTGTTGACGTCTATGAGGTTCAAAGCTGCTGCTCGGCTCCGAGGCAGTGTCCGCGGGCTTACGCAGGGCGCCGCAACTCACGTTCGCTCGTAAGGGGGCCCACCGTCGCCACAGGGCTGCGGGACACAGACGAACATCATACCAAAGAGGCGCGCCGGGGGTCAACGGCCCCGGCGCGCTTGCTTGGGTTACTCGGCTCCGACTTCGCCGTTCTCGTCGTCTTCTTCTGTGAGGTCGTCGTCGCCGGAGGTCAGGTCGTCGCCGCGCGGCTCGCTGCCGATTTCGCCCGTCTCGGTCCGATCGCGTTCGATCGTTTGGCGGTCACGGCGTTCGTCCGGATTCATCAGGGTGCTCCCTTCAGGATTACCAGCAAAGAGGTAGGCGCGGGATACCCGTTTTCAGCAGGCCGCAAACCTCATATTCGCTGACGTTTGACCGGCTCGCGAACGGGAAGGATAAGGCCGCACCTTCC
Organism: Vulcanimicrobiota bacterium; assembly: GCA_019236495.1. Taxonomy (GTDB): domain Bacteria; phylum Vulcanimicrobiota; class Vulcanimicrobiia; order Vulcanimicrobiales; family Vulcanimicrobiaceae; genus JAFAIW01. The sequence continues at coordinate 9,349 of JAFAIW010000195.1, forward strand.
CCCACGCGCGAGGCTCTATGCGACATCTTCTGCCGATTCTGGCGGTCTTCTTCAGTGCGGCCCCAAGCTGGGCTGCCGGTATGTCGACGGCGCCCTATGCCTCCGTCGGGCCCACCTCCGTCGCTTTCGGTTCGCTGCAGCGCGCCGGCGCCTCGGTGGTCGTTCGCTACCGCGTCGATCGACTCGACCCGGATGCGCCGGGCGGGCTGCTCGAAGAGCGTGGTTCGTTCGTGACCACTCCCAACGTCGCGCTCGAACCGCGGATTCGCGTACGCTTCGCGGACGGGTCGACGCACGTGTTTGCGCGCATCACGCGCGAACAGGAGTCGCTTCTCGAAACGATGGCGCGCTACGGCGGAATCTTTGCCATGTGCAACGCCGCGTGGGCAACGCCGAACGACGATGCACAACCGTTCTGCGCGCAAATGCAGCCGCGGCTCGCATCGCTCGTCCCCTTTCATCCGTTTCCGTAGGAGCTTAGCGCGGGCTCGGGAACGCGTGATGGATGCTGCGCGCGTTCTGGCGCCGTCTCGGCCCCGGTTTCATTACCGGTGCGTCTGACGACGATCCCGCCGGAATCGGCACCTACGTCCAGACTGGGGCACAATTCGGATATGAACAGCTCTGGATAGCGCTCTTCTCGTTTCCCGTCATGGCGGCCGTGCAAGAAATGTGCGGCAGAATCGGGCGCGTTACCGGCGAAGGCTTGGCCGCCGTCATTCGCAACAATTACGCGCGTCCGGTACTCGTCGTCATCGTGGCCTTGCAAGTCGGCACCAATACCATCAACATTGGCGCCGATCTGAGCGCGATGGCCGACTCGGAACGCCTCCTGTGGCACATCCCGTACGGGTGGCTCTTGGGCCTTACGACCCTCGTCACGACGACGCTGATCGTCCTCGTCCCCTATCGAACGTACGCAACCTACCTAAAGATTCTCGGACTGACGCTCTTGACGTACGTCGTTTAG
>JAFAIW010000154.1 GCA_019236495.1 Vulcanimicrobiota bacterium
GGGAAGCCGGCGCTCATCGTCAGGAGCTGCCGTACGGTGATGGTGCGCTTCCACGCATCCTCGCGCCACGTAACGAGCGTATCGGCGGCGGTTTCGTCGAGGTCGAGAATGCCATCGTCCTGCGCGGCGGAGGCAGCGACGCCCCAAAAACTCTTCGTTCCGCTATAGAGCGCGTGGGGTTTGCCAATGTCGAACCCGCCGCCGTACCGTTCGAAGAGGAGCGAGCCGCCGGCGTAGACGAGCAGCGCGTGCAACTGATGTCGCTCCGCATATGCGAGCGCGTCCTCCAGCGATGCGGCCGCCGCGCGGGTAGGCATACGCCGCGTCGTTGCGAACCGCAGCGGCATGAATCCTCCGGGCCTGACCGTTGGTGAACCGCGCTGGCACGCGACGCTCCTCATCGTCGTCATCATGGCGCTGTACGCCACCATGCCGCCCCGCTTCGTCTTCGGCAAGGCGTGGGTGATGCCGCTCGTCGTGCTCGTCTTCCTGATTCCGCTGATCGCCACCATGCCGCTTCACCGTCGGGAGCCTCGGTTGCAGCGCGTGCTCGCGATCGCGTTGATCGCGACCATGACGCTCTTCAACGTCGCCTCGGTCGTAACGCTCGTGTTGTTCGTTTTGGGAAAGAGTGCCGCGCACAAGATCTCGAGTGGCGAAGAACTGTTGATGGCCGCGGTCCCGCTGTGGGTGACGAACGTATTGATCTTCGCGCTTTGGTTTTGGGAGACCGATGCGGGCGGCCCGATCCGGCGCGGCCAAAAGGAGTCCGCCGAAACGTTTTCGCACGCGGACTTCGTTTTTCCGCAGATGTCGATTCCGAACCATCCGGCCTACATGGAACGCAATTGGAAGCCGTTGCTGCTCGACTACGTGTTCTTGGCGTTCAACAACGCCACCGCATTCAGCCCGGCGGATACGTTTCCGCTCACGCGACGCGCGAAGGTGATGGTCATGTCCGAAGCGCTGACGTCTTTGGTGACGCTCGCGGTGATTGCCGCGCGCGCCATCAACATTCTGACGTAATTCTAGTCGCCGTGGTACCGCTGCAAGACGTCGCTCCACATCGTCGGCGCGATGGCGTTTCCGCCGCGGAACGGAAAATCCAGCTCGATGATCAGCACGAAGAGCACCGCAATGAGGATCGCCAGGCCGGCAGTCATCACCAAATGCACGCGGAAATCGGCGGCGGAAAAGAAGAAGGTAAAACCGATCGTCAGCGCCGCACCCGCGATGAGCGACGTCCACAAGATCCCCGGCAAGCTCCAAATGTTGTCGTGCAAGCGCTCGCGGCGCGCGTCGAAGAATACGTTCAGGCGCGTCAATGCGCTCGCTTGCAGATTCGCGGCGCGCGACGTGCGCGGAATGAAGTCGCTGATTTCGAAGAAGATGTGGTGCGCCAGCTCCTCCGCTTTCACACTGAAGTGACCCGCGTTCATCTGCGGCCACTCGTCGGAGAGCATCAAGCGCGCGTATTGCAGCAGGTCGCGCTGCGCGTCGTCCCGCAACGGCTCGGGGAGTTCGTACGTGATGTGCAGCAGATCCGCGACGGCGCCGGCTTCGTGATTGGCGTTCGTGCCAGCGGCGTCGTATTGCTGCCACACGAGCACGACGACAAACGAGAGCAGCACGGCGAAAATGACACCGACCATCGCGGCGATATATCCCGCCAGCTCGCTGTGCTGCGCGAGGAGATTGCCCGAAACGAATCTGCGGAAGACGATCTGGACGGCAATGGAAGCCAGCACGATGAGGCTGGTCACCATCAACGCAAAGAGCCACGTGGGGAGCGTGTAGACCCAATCCACGCGCTCGGGGTTCGATGAGCGCGGTGCAGATTCCGCGCGATCGCGACGATGCGGTCGTCAGCATCGGACGGCGAACCGTGCAGCTGACGAACTTGCGCAAACCGTTCTGGCCAAAACTCGGAATCAGCAAAGGCGATTTGCTACGCTACTATGTCGACGTAGCCGGCGTGCTGCTGCCGAATTTGAAAGATCGCGCGATGGTGATGAAGCGCTACCCGCACGGGGCGGAGGGCGAGTTCTTCTTCATGAAGCGAACGCCCGATCCGCATCCGGAATGGTTGCAGACGTGCCGGATCGAGCACGGTTCCGGTAACGTGATCGCGTTTCCGATGATCAACGACGTCCCGGCACTGCTCTGGGTCATCAATCTCGGGTGCATCGACCTCAACCAATGGTACGCGCGGTGCGACGACATCGATCGCCCCGATTACCTGCATTTCGATCTCGACCCGGGCAGCGCGCCGTTCTCGGCGGTTCGCGAGGTGGCGCTCGTGGTGCGCGACGGTCTCGAGGGCTTGAAGATGCCGGCGTACGTCAAGACCTCCGGGTCGAAGGGAATGCACGTCTACGTTCCGATTCGGCGCGGTCCGCTACAGAAGGAAGTTTGGACGTTTGCCAAAGCCTTCGCACAGACGGTTGCCAAGAACTATCCCGAGCTGGCGACCGCGCAATATAAGAAGGAAAGCCGGCCGAAAGGGCGCGTCTTGGTCGATTACAATCAAAACCGCTGGGGCAGTACCCTCGCCTCGGTGTATTCCGTGCGGCCGACGCCCCAGGCCAGCGTTTCCGCGCCGGTGACGTGGGACGAAGTGCGGGAAGGCTGCGCGATCGAGGACTTTCGCATCGACAACATGCGCGAGCGTCTTGCCGAAGCCGGCGATCTTTGGGCGCCGGTTCACCGCAGTGCGGGACGCTTCGACCTCTCACCGCTGGTCGAAGCGCTGTGATGCGCCGACTTCTGGGGTGCGCGTTCGTTTTCGGAAGCCTGCTGTGCGCGCCGTCGAGCGTCTGTGCGCAAAGTGCCGCGCCTACGGGAACGCCGCCGGCAGGATCGCCGTCTGCCTCCCCCACCGCCTCGCCGTCGCCGACCCCGGTCCCGGGCTTTCATCTTTCCGGGGCCGCGTTTGCCGATTTCGTCAACACCGCGACCAGCGGTTCGGGCACGAATCCCCCGGAGGGCGCCGGCTTTGCGAATGGTTCGCCGCTCTCGCCGAACACGCCGTACGACGTCTGGTCGAGCGCACCGCTCACGCCCGGCGTCGCCGGGCTCGCGCAACTGCAGCTCACGGGTAGCGAAGTCGGCTCGCGCTACGACGTGAGCGCTACGTTGGGATTCGGCGCGCTCACGGGAAGCATGCAAAACGTGCTCTATTGGGGGTCGAACTTGCTGCCCACGTTCAACTCCCACATCGGCGCCACGAACCTGCCGTATGCAATTTCTTTCCCAATGCACGCGGGTCAAGAAGACACGAGCGCGTCGATCGTGTCTCCGTTGTTCGGTTCGTTCGGTGCACACGACGGCAGCTGGCAATTGCGCGGCGGGTTTTTCGATATGGTGCAGAGCGATCGTTTCGTCTTCGTGCAGTCACCCTTCACGAACGTCTCGCCGAACATCGGTTTACAAACCGCAGAATCTCTCGGGAATGGCCCTGCCGCACTCGATTCGTGGCCCGCGGTCGAGCCGGGATTACCACTGCATGGATACGACTTCGTCGGAAAGCAGGGCATCGCGCAATTAGAAGTCACCAGTGCGGCGCTGCCCGCCTTGCCGGGTGACAGCACCCGCGCGAATATCGCTTCGCTGGTATTCGATCACGGCGAAGGCACGCGCTACTCGTTCTCGTACTTGCACGTTTGGACGGGCGGAACGCCGATTTTCACGACGACGTACTATGGCGCCGATCCGCATGCGACCCCCGGACCGCAGGGCAACTTGCAATCGAGCACGCTTGGCGGACAGAGCGAAACGATTGCGGGTGCGCGCGCCGCCGTTCACCTTTCACCCGCCACCGACGGCGTGGTGGAAATCGGGCAAACCTGGTACAACGCCGACATGGTTTCACTCCCCGGCACGAACCGGCCCGGAGGCTTCTATCACGTGGGAGCTACCGCGCATCACCACCGGTCCACGCTGGAGCTCGACCTGTGGCGTTTCGAAGCGCGATACGCGAATGCAATTCTTCCGTACGGTACGCCCGAGAACGTGTGGAGCGCCGGATGGGCGTGGCCCGGCGTTTGGTTGAAGTCGACGTACCAGCTCGTGGACAACACGATCGCACCCGGTTCGAACCGCCAAGGCTACCGATTGCGCTACGGCCTGGACCACGGACCGCTCGAGTTCCACGCCGCGTACTCGACGTTTCATCAAATCGAACCATCGACCGCCACGAATATGCAACAGGTTGGCTTCGTCGACGGGTTCTTTCTGGTGCAAGCGGATCCCGGAGCGACGCTCGGCACGGAGCACCAATACAATGCGTGGATCGCGTGGCATCCGTCGTTCGGCGATCTCACGCTCGACTACGCCGACGACACAATGTTCCGGCCTTCGGTTCCAACGCAGCCGGTCGACGCCGTCACGTACCAGGCGCCGCAAGTCGTGTTCACGTTCGCGCATACGTTTTCCAAATACGCCGTTGCGGATGCCGGTTACGGCAGATATGCGATGAGAGGAACCTGGGCGCAAACCTTTACGAACGTGGACTACTCACAGAGCACGGCGTTCGTCGGCGCGCAATTGGCCGAATCGCGCGGGGCGGCTATCCTGATACAATTGCGCCGCGCCGTTTTCGCGGGCTTGCCGTCTGCCCCGAACGATCCGCCCCCCAATTTCGCTGCGACGACCTTCATCCTCGAACAGCGCTATGGATTCTGAAAACGTGCGATTAACGCGTGTAGAGAATCCAGGGATGAAACGGATGTACGTCCGTCATCCGCTTCGGCTGTTTCCTCGCCTGACGAAGCAAGCGGCGCACGATCTGCAGTATCTGCATGACGTACTCCTCACTGTGAAGCGCTCCGTGGCGCCTCGCCTACCTTCTTATATCGGCAGTGCGCGCGCCTTCGCATAGTTAGTACCCATGCCGAGCAAGCGTGAAACGCTCCAGCCGCCGCTCGCGCCGATGGAATGCCGATCGGTCGAAACGATTCCGCGCGGCGATCGATGGCAATACGAGCCCAAGTGGGACGGCTTTCGCTGCGTGGCATTTCGGGACGGTGCGGAAGTCTATTTGCAATCGAAGTCGGGCCAACCGTTGGCGCGATACTTTCCGGAGGTCGTCGCGATGCTGCGCGGGCTCGACGCGGAGCGCTTTGTGCTCGACGGCGAGCTGTACATCGAAATCGACGGGGTGCTCTCGTTCGACGATCTGCTGCAACGCATCCACCCGGCCGAGAGTCGCGTCAAGAAGCTCGCGCGCGAGATGCCGGCTAGTTACGTGGTGTTCGACCTGCTTGCCGACGGAATGGGAGCGTCGCTTCTCGAGCGACCGCTGCGCGAGCGTCGCGCGCAGCTCGAGGCGTTCGCAGGGCGGTACTTCGGCAAAGCGCAACGCTTGCGCGTCTCACCGGCGACCACCGACCGAAAGGTGGTCGACGTCTGGTTGGCTCGCGTGGGGAACGCGCTCGACGGCGTGATCGCGAAGGCACTCGACGAGCCGTATCGCAGCGGCGAGCGCAGCGGGTGCGTCAAGATCAAGCACTTGCGAACGGCGGATTGCGTCGTCGGCGGCTATCGCTTGAACAAGTCCAAAAACGGCATCGGTTCGATTTTGCTCGGCTTGTACGACGACGGGGGCCGGTTGCATCACGTCGGGTTTTCATCCGGCTTCCGCGAGGGAGAGCGCAAAGCACTGCTCGAGAAGCTGAAACCGCTGGTGGAAGAGCCCGGTTTTACCGGAAGTGCGCCCGGGGGTCCGAGCCGCTGGAACCCGCGCGAGGAGCCGTGGTTTCCGCTGCGGCCGTCACTCGTCGTCGAGGTAAGTTTCGATCACATTACCGGCGCACGGTTTCGTCACGGCACAAAAGTGCTGCGCTGGCGCCCCGACAAGGCGCCGTCGCAATGCACGATGGAGCAACTCGAACAGAAGGAAGCGGTCCACGCGCTGGAGCTGTAGGACGCCCGAGCGCCAACCCCGAACCGGACGCTGCCGACGGGCGCGGGTATGATGTAATGGTAGCCTGCGACCTTCCCAAGGTTGATGTGCGAGTTCGATTCTCGCTACCCGCTCAGCCGGCGCACAAACCGAACGACGAGAGACGGCGACGTAGCCAAGTGGTAAGGCAGAGCTCTGCAAAAGCTCGATTCCCCAGTTCGAATCTGGGCGTCGCCTTTTTTCTCGCGTTCGGGGCTCGCTCGCCTTTCATGTTTAAGCTCGCTCGCCTCAGAACGCTTCGAACTACATCTGCAGTGTGTCACCCTGAGGAGCGCGCGCAGCGCGCGTCTCGAAGGGTCGCCGCTACATTCTCGGTGGACGCATGCGGATAGCGGTCGTGGGGGCGGGGGCGATCGGCGGTTTCATTGCCGGAATGCTCGCGCGAGCGGGAACTCCCGTTGCGGTCGTCGCGCGGGGCGCGCACTTGCGCGCGATCCAAGCGCACGGTCTGGACGTTCGCAGCGAAGCCGGCGATTTCAAAGTCGCACTGCCGGCTTCGGACGATTTGCGTAAACTCGGCGACTTCGAGGCGGTCTTGCTTAGCGTCAAAGCGCATCAGCTGGAAGGGCTTCTGCCGCAGCTCGCTCCGTCGTTGGAACGCGGCGCGTACTTCGTTCCCATGATCAACGGGATCCCGTTTTGGTACTTCGCGGATCGGCCCCTGAAATCGATCGATCCGGAAGGCCGTTTGCGCGCGTTCTTTCCGCAAGATCGCTTGATAGGTTGCGTGGTGCAGGCGTCGGGGAACGTCGTGCCGCCCGGTACGGTTCGTCAGTCCGGCGGGATGACGTACACCTTGGGCGAGCCGGACGGCCGGCGCACCGAACGCGTCGCCGAACTCGCCGGCATTTTGACGCACGCCGGGATGCAAGCGCCGGTCGAAACGGACATCCGCCGCGCCGTCTGGTACAAGCTGCTCGGCAATGCGTCGCTGAACCCCGTCAGCGCCCTCACGCGCTCGACGATTCGCGGCATGCTCGACGATCCCGCGGTCTACGGCGTCATCGCAACGGTCATGGGAGAGGCGATGAGCGTCGCATGCGCGGCCGGGATCGACCTTGGGGTGACCGTCGATGCGCGAATCGCGCACGCATCGCGTCTCGAAGACGTAAAGACCTCGATGCTGCAAGATGCCGAGACGGGGCGGCGGCTGGAAATCGAACCGATCGTCGGCGCGCTCGTCGAGCTGGCAGAGACCTTCGGGGTCGAGGTGCCAACGCTGCGGCTACTCTACGTTTTGACCAAGCGGCTCGATGCGGCGCTCGCCGCGGAGCAGTGAGCCCCTCGTGCTGATTTCACAGCTTGCCGGAGTCGGCAAAGACTCGGCGGCGCGCTTTGCGGAGCTGGGCGTGTCGACCGCTGAAGACCTGCTGGAATATTTTCCGCATCGTTACGAGGACTTGCGCTTTCCGACTGCCGCCGCCCAACTCGGCGCGACCGACGGCGAGGAGAATGCCGTAGGCCGTATCGTGCGCGTGCGCGAACGGCGCGCTCGTCTCGCGATCGTCGAAGCCGATATCGAAGATGCAACGGGAGCGTTCACCGCAAAGTGGTTTGGACGCTCGTATCTCGTCGGTGCGCTAAAGCCGGGGATGGAGCTGTTCGTGCGCGGCCGCGTCACGCGGACGTTTTCGGGTGCTTCCATGAACGTCACGACGCACAAGATCTTGGAAAACTCGCAAGCCTTTCGTGGCGAGATCGTGCCTGTCTATCCGGCAAGCAAGACGCTTACGTCGCGCAAGATCCGCCAAGTCGTCGCGCGAAATTTGACGCGCCTGCTCGAGCTGGCCGTCGATCCGCTGCCGCGGCATTTGGCGCGGCGGTTCGCGTTTGACGACGTGCGGGACGCGTACGCGGCCATTCACGCGCCGCGCGACCTCGATACCGCCGTCCAGGCACGCCGGCGTTTCATTTTCACGGAATTCCTGGGTCTCGCGCTCGCGGCCGCATTGAAACGCAACACGCGCGTGCAGGCCGAGCGTGCCGCGGCACTTTCGCGTCCGGGCGATTTGACGGAAAGGCTGGAGTCGGCCGTTTCGTTTTCGCTCACGAACGCGCAGCGCAGGGTGCTCGACGAGATTTGGGCCGATATGGCGCGCGACGTTCCGATGAATCGCTTGCTGCAAGGTGACGTCGGCAGCGGCAAAACTCTGGTTGCGGCGGGTGCGATCCTGATGGCGGCGCTCAACGGCAAGCAATCCGCCCTAATGGCGCCGACCGAAATCTTGGCATCGCAGCATGCTGAAAAGCTCGCACCGCTGCTGCTGCCGTTCGGGATTGCGGTCGAATCGGTGCTTGGCAGTCAGGGATCGCGTTCGCGTTCGTCGGCCGTGGGGCGATTGGCAAGTGGGGAAGCCGCGCTGGCAATCGGCACGCACGCGCTTCTGACCGAAGGCGTGGACTTTGCGCGACTGGGTCTGGTCGTTATCGACGAACAGCATCGATTCGGGGTGGAACAACGAGCCCGATTGCGCGCGAAGGGGCTATGGCCGCACACCTTGCACATGACCGCCACGCCGATTCCGCGTACGCTCGCACAAACGGTGTATGCGGATCTCGACGTGTCGACCATCGACGAGTTGCCGCCTGGGCGTACGCCGATCGACACGTTCGTGATCCGTCGCGCGCGGTTGCCGCTTGCCTATGAATTCGTGGAGCGTAACGCGAAAGCGGGTAGGCAAGCGTACGTCGTCGCACCCGCGATCGAAGAATCGGAATTCGATCTCACGAGCGTGGTGGCGCTCGAAGAGGAGCTGCGCCGGGGAAAGTTTGCCGACCTGCGCGTCGGTCTGTTGCACGGCAAGCTGACGCCGCGCGAGAAAGAGGGCGTGATGCAGCGCTTCGTGCGAGGCGGGATCGACGTGCTCGTTGCCACGACCGTCGTCGAGGTTGGCGTCGACGTCCCGAATGCCACGGTCATGCTCGTGCTCGACGCGCAGCGCTATGGACTCGCGCAATTGCACCAATTGCGCGGCCGGGTTGGACGCGGCGCGGCACGTTCGTATTGCGTGCTGGTCGCACCTGACGACGCGCCGGAACTCGAGCGCCTGTCCATTTTGGCGCAAACCACCGATGGTTTCGTCATCGCCGAAGAAGATCTGCGCTTGCGCGGGCCGGGTGAGTTTGCGGGAACGGCCCAGTCCGGGGTTGCCAATTTTCGGCACGCCGATTTGGTGCGCGATTTCAGCGTCTATTCGGAGGCGCGAGCGGCCGCCGAAGCGATCGTGCGCGACGACCCGGAGCTGAAGGCGGCGCAGCACGCACCGCTGCGCGCCCTGTTGGACGAACCGAGCGCGCGCGCGATGCTGATGAGCTCGTGAAAGGGGTTGGCGAGAGCGCTTCGTAAGCTGAGGCGCATGCAATTCGTCCTGCGCGTTGGGCTTGCAGCATTTGCAAGCGCGTTCCTCGTCTGTGCTCCACTCTGCGTTCGCGGAGATGCTCTCTCCGTTTGGCGTGCAACCCTCGCCAACGGTCTCGCCGTCGTCGTGGTGCGCGATCCGCTCGCACCGGTGGTCACCACCATGCTGAATTACAAAACCGGCGGCGACGAAGAGCCGATCGACGGTTTGGCTCACGCGACCGAACACATGATGTTCCGGGGCGCGAAAACGGTGACGGAATCGCAGCTATCGGACATCTCCGAAATCCTCGGCGGCGATTCGGATGCCGATACGCAGAACGAGGTCACGCAGTACTTCTTCACGGTCCCCTCGCAGGACTTGGATATTGCGCTGCGGCTCGAAGCGGCGCGCATGAACGGCGCGACGATGAGTCAAACCGCGTGGAACGTCGAGCGCGGTGCGATTCTCAATGAAGTCACCCGCGACAACAGCGTAGCGGGCTACCGCGCGTTCGAACGGATGCAAACTGCGGTTTTGGCCGGGACACCGTACGCGCACAACGTGCTGGGTACGGTCGATGGATTCGAACACCAGGTCAATGCCCCGCAAATTCAAGCGTTCTACCGCGCTTGGTACCATCCGAACAACGCCGTTTTGGTCATTACGGGTGATGTCGACGGACCGGCGACGATGGCGAAAGTCAAGCAATACTTCGGCGCGATCCCGCGCGTCAAGCTGCCCGCCCGGCCCGCGGTGAGCCTGCATCCCGTCAAACCTGCGCTCTATCGCGAAGACAGCGACCAACCGGTGACGCTCGTCCTCTTCGGATACCGGTTTCCCGGATTCGACGATCCCGATTACGCGGCGGGACAAGTGCTGCTTGCCGCCTTGAACAACGATCGCAGCGACCTCTCGGCGCTCGTGGTCGACGGTAAGTCGCTGGAGACCGGATTCGAATCGCAAGATTATCCCAAAGCGGCCGTGGGCATTGGAATCAATGTCGTTCCGCTCACGACGAAGCCCGAGGTCGCCGCACGACAATTTCGGGAGGTGCTCGAGAGTTACAAAAAACGTGGCATTCCGCCCGATTTGGTCGAGGCCGCGAAACTCAAAGCGATCGCCGATGCGCAAGCCGAGGCCGATTCGGTGGAAGGCCTTGCGAACGAATGGTCGCAAGCGGTGGCCGTCGAGGAGAAACGTTCGCCCGATGACGATCTCGCGGAATACGAACGCGTCACGACGGACGACGTCGACCGGGTCTTGCGAAAGTACGTCGACGAACGTCACTCCGTCGTGGCGTATGCGGTTCCAAAGAATCTCGGCAAGATCAACATGAACGCGCCCGGATCGAAGGCGCCGGAAAGCAATAAGCTCGATCTGACGCACCACGACCCGTTGCCTGCATGGGCCCTCGGCTTGCTGAAGAGCGTGACGGTGCCGAGTCAAACGCTTGCATTCAGCGATGAGGCCTTGGCCAACGGGCTGCGTTTGATCGTCGTTCCGGAGCACACATCGCACATGATCGTTTTGCGCGGAGAAATCGGCAGCAATTGGCAAGTGCAAACGCCGGCCGGTCTCGACGGAGTTCATACGATCACGGCCGCACTTCTCGAATTCGGAACTACGACGTACGATCGCCTGGCGTTCGAGAGCGAACTCGACAAGATCGCTGCGGACACGACCGCCGGCACGCAATTCAGTCTGCGCGTGCTCGCCAACAACTTCGAGCGCGGCGTGCAACTGCTGGCCGACGAACAACTTCATCCCGCGTTCCCGCAGCGGAACTTCGACACGATCAAGTCGCAGGTCGCAGACGAGGTAAAAGGCGAGCAGGCTTCCCCCGACCATCTGGCGGCCGTCGCACTTGCGAACGCGCTCTATCCAACCGGAGATCCGGCACGCCGTTTCGCGACCCTGCAAACGGTCGGCAGCGTGACGCTCGATGCGGTGAAAGCATACTTCGCAAGCGTCTACCGTCCCGACATGACGACCATCGTCATCATCGGCGACACCACGCCCGATGCGGCGCGTGCGCTCGTGGAAAAATATTTCGGTGCTTGGGCTGCGAGCGGTCCGAAACCGGCGATCGATCCTTCGCCCGTTCCCGCCAATCGCGTACAAGAAATCGCCGTACCCGCAACCGGACGCGTGCAGGCTTCCGTGAAGCTCGCGGAGACGCTGACGATGACCCGCACCGACCCGGACTGGCCCGCGCTTCGCTTGGCGGACACCATTCTGGGGAGCGGCGAGAACTCGCTTCTGTACAACGACTTGCGCGACGTTCACGGCTACGTCTATAGCGTCGGCTCGGTGCTGGACGCCGAACGAACGCGTTCGCAATTCACCCTGGACTTCGCTTCGGATTTCTCCAAAGTCGGCCCGGCGCAAGCACTCGCCATGAGCAACATCCGCGCCATGCAGACGGATCTCTTACCGGAGAACGAACTCGTTCGCGGAAAAGCGATGCTGGTATCGTCGGTCCCGATTCAGCAGCAAAGCTACGACGGCGTGGCCGATTTGCTGTTGCGATATGCCGCGCTCGGAGTTCCGCTGAACGAGAATCTGCTGGATGCGCAGCGCGAGCTCGCGACGACTCCGCAGCAAATTCGCGACGTGATGAAACGCTGGATTCGGCCCGACGGATTCGCGCGCGTTTTGCTCGAGCCGCCGGGGCAATGAGATTCGCCGTCGGGTTCGATTTCGATCACACCCTCGGCGTGGATAACAAACTCGAGCGAGTCGCCTTCTTGCGATTGCTGGAGCGGCTTGCGACCTTCGAGGGAGCCCAGGTCCGGGAGCAAAGCGAGGAGATCGCGCATATCGACGAACTGCTCGTCGCGCAACGCTCCGGTGCTTTCCCGATCGACGAGGCGGTCCACCGCTTCATGCAGGCGCACGGCGTCGATGCCGGCGCTGCGAGATACGTGGAATACTATAAGTCGGTCGCGCTTTCGCTCGTCGACGAGCTCGTCGAAGCGCGTCCCGGTCTCGAGGCAATGCTCGAAGAGCTGCACCGTCGCGGCGTCCCTTGCGCCGTGCTGACGAACGGCTGGAGCCCGCTGCAGCAGCGCAAAGCGGCGCGCGCCGGTTTCCTCGGCCCTGTGATCGCCAGCGACGAGATCGGCGTGCAAAAGCCCGACCCGCGGGCCTTCGAGCGACTCGTCGAATTCTTCGGATACGGTCGCGCCGCGGTTTGGTACGTCGGCGACAATCCCGCGGTCGATGTGGCGGGGGCGCGGACGGCCGGCTTGCAGGCGATCTGGTTCGACGAAGGATTGCTGGAGTATCCGGCCGACCTCCCGCGGCCGGATGCGGTCGTGCGCACGTTGCCGGAGGTGCTCGACGTGCTTCCAGGGGCCGCGGCGGTGTCGTAGAAACGCGCTCGCGTGCATCTTTTCGCGCTTTCGCTCGTGCTGCTTGCGGCTTCGCCGCCGTGGTATTCGAGCGCACTCGAAGATCTCGAACGCCGCTACGTCGCGTATCAATATCAAAACGATCCCGCCGGTGCGACCGATGCCGGACTGCACACCGCCGACGACAAGCTAGCGGACTTCACGCCCGCCGCGCGTCAAGAATACTTGGAGCGCCTGCGTGGTTTTCGCGCGGAGCTGGTCAAACTGGCACCCGGCCCCGACGTTTCGGTGCACGACCGCGTCGATTACTTGCTCGTCAGAGCCAACATGGAAGGCGACTGGTGGCACATCACGCAGGTGCGCGCGGTGGAACGCAATCCTTCGATCTACGAAGGTGAGTGTAGCAACGGCATCTTCAGTCTGATAAAGAAACCCTTCGCGCCCGTTGACGTGCGGCTGAAGGATGCCATCGGGCGGCTGAGGGCGTGTCCCGGCGTCTTGAAGACCGGCGAAAACAACCTGACGGACGTGGTGCGCGAGTTCGCCCAAGTCGCATCAGACGACATCGCATCCGGCGACGCGCTGTACACCACGAGCCTCGACGCGCTGGCACAACAGGCGCCCGCCGCGGAGCGCGCCGAGCTGAGCGAAGCGCGAACGCAAGCGCTCCAAGCATTGCATGCCTACAAAGCATGGCTCGACGCAAGAATGGCATCGTTTCATGCCGGGGGATTTGCCGTCGGCAAGGATCAATACGACTGGTATCTGCGGCGGGTGCTGCTCCTGCCATGGGACAGCGACCAAATTCGCCAGATCGGCAGCGTCGAGCTCGCGCGGGATCGCGCCCTGCAAGCGTGGGAGGCGCAGCGCGATCGCTACGCGCCCTCCACGCACAAGCAGCCGGGTTTCAAAAACAAGGCGGCCTTCCTCCAATACTACGAAGCGCAAACCGCGCGCGTGCGTAGCTTCGTTACGTCGCACGGCATCGTCACCGTGCCCTCGTGGATCGGACCGTTTCACATCGTCGAGCTGCCGAAGGCCCTAGCTGCGATCAATCCCGGGGGCTTCATGAATCCGCCCGGCGTGTTCGACAAGGATCCCGAAGGTTTTTATTTCGTGCCCGACTACGATCCGTCAAACACCAGCTTCTTTGCGGCACAAGCGCGTCAGGCGGTTTTGCCCGTTCTCGCACATGAGGGAATTCCGGGCCACTTCTTGCAGTTTTCGATTGCGTACCACAATCCGGACTTCATTCGCCACGTGCAAGGTGACGGCGTGTTCGCCGAGGGATGGGCGTTTTACGGCGAAGAGATGTTGATGCGCAACGGTCTCTACGACGACGATCCGGTGAGCCGTGCAACCGTATTGCATCTGATGCGGCATCGCGCTACGCGCGTCGGCGTCGACGTCGGACTTGCAACCGGTGCCTACACGTTACCCCAAGCGATCGAGTACTTCAAAGACAACGCGGGAATCGACCAAGCCACCGCCTACGGGGAAGGAACGCGCTTTGCGATGGATCCCGGTCAAGCTATCGACTATCTCATCGGCAAGACGCAGATCGAGACGTTGCTCGGGATGGCACAGGATCGCGAACGTTCCACCTACACGCTCAAGGGATTTCACGATCGCCTGCTGAGCTATGGAACGGTGCCGTTCTCGACCATCCGCTGGGAATGGTTCGGCGACGATGCCTGGGTCCAGCAGGTTCTGGAGCCGTTGGAGCCCGTAGAGTTTCGGTGAGCCATTGCGCGTAACCGGAGGCAGCTTGCGAAATCGAAAAGTCGCCTCTCCCAAGGGAGAGAACGTGCGGCCCACGCCGGGCCGGGTGAAGGAAGCCCTTTTTTCGATTCTCGCGCCGCGCATCGCGGACGCGCGATTTCTCGATCTCTACGCGGGGACGGGCGCGATCGGCTTCGAGGCCGTTTCTCGCGGCGCCGCGTCGGTGGTTGCGGTCGAGGCGCACCGCGAGACGGCGCATGCGATCACCGAGGCAGCCGAACGCTTCGGGGTTGTGGATAAGTTGACGGTGGTGGCGGCGCCGTACGAGCGCGCGCTCTATCGCCTCGAGGGAAAGTTTGACATCGTATTCGCCGACCCGCCGTACGCGAGCGATATTCCCTTGCAGATGTTCCGGCTGCTCCGCGAACGAGAGCTCCTTGCGGATGACGCGCTCGTGATCTTCGAGCACAGCGCGCGCACGATTTTGCCGGAGATACCGGGGTACCGTTCCCTGCGTGAAGAAGTGTACGGCGATGTCGCCCTCGCCTTCTTCGAGCCGGTTCAGTAAGCCGGCCGCCCGCCGTTGAACAACGGCGCCGTTCGAGGTCCGCGGGCGATCTATCCTGGATCGTTCGATCCACCCACCAACGGCCATCTCGACGTCATCACGCGTGCGGCACAAATCTTCAGCGAGCTGATCGTTGCCGTCGTCGTGAATCCGCAAAAACGCGAGCCGATGTTTACGCTCGACGAACGCGAAGCGATGATCGGCGATTGCGTTCGCGGTTTGCCGAACGTCAAAGTCGAGCATTTCCGCGGCTTGCTCGCCGACTACGTGAAAGAACGCGATGCGGACGTGATCATCAAAGGCTTGCGGGTCGTCTCCGACTTTGAGAGCGAGATGTCGACGGCGCTCATGAACCGGGCATTGTCCGACGTCGATACGATGTTTCTGATGTCGGATCAACGCTATTCGTTCGTCAGTTCCAGTATGGTCAAAGAGGTGTTTTTTCTCGGCGGCGACGTTGCCGCATTGGTTCCCGATCCGGTTATGCGCTACATGTCTCGCAGGCGCGAGAAACTTCGGTCCAACTAACGGAGGTATTCATGTCGGTCTATCGCGTTTTGGACAAGCTCGAAGCTTACGTGCACGAAGGTACGTGGCTTCCCGCGGGTTTCCGCATCCTCAGCGAGGAGCGGCTGATGGAGTTCATCGAGAAAGTGCGCTCCACGCTCCCCGAGGAAGTCGGCCGCGCGAAAACCATTACGCGGGAGCAAGATCGCATGATTCGCGCCGCGCAGGACAAGGCGCAAGCCATCGTCACCGAAGCGAGCACGGCGCACGAGCAGCTCGTGCAGGATCATGAGATCGTTCAGCGCGCCCGCACGACGGCCGAGCAAGTATTGCGGGAAGCCGAAGCGCGTGCGCAAAAAGTGCGCGAAGGCGCGGATCATTATGCCGCGCAGATGTTGGCCGAGCTGGAGGGACGGTTGCAAAACGCTCTCGGTTCGGTCCGTAAGGGTCGCGAAACGCTTAGCGCTGCTCCGCGCGATGCGGCGCGCGCGCAAACGACGCCGGCGGCTTCGCTCGCCGAAGCGGCGGCGAAGAGCAAGCGCGCGGCCTTCGACGCGCAAGCAGACGACACCGCGACGCTCGAGGCGGCAACGCTCGTCAAGAAGTAGACGGTGCGCTCTCCGTCCCGGCAACGGGTCGTTCTTTACGTCGCGGCCGCCCTCGTGGCGGCCGCGTTCGCATTTGCGCCCACGCCATATTCGCTGATCTTGCCGGGCAGCGCAATCGACGTACGCGACGTGGTGAACGTGCGCGGTTATCCGCCGCCCGCGCAGCACTACTTCATGACCGACGTCACGCTGCGCGAAGCGGTGAGCACACCGTGGTTGCTCGCCGCGGCGCTGCCCGGCGCGACGATCGTGCGCACGAGCGAGCTCGTGCCGTCGGGCGTTTCGATTTCACAATACGATGCGATCATGCGCGACGCGATGACCGAGAGTCAGCTCGTCGCCGCGGTCGTGGCGGAGCGCGCCGCGCACTTACCCGTGAAGCGCCCCGACGAACAAGTGGAGATCGTCAAATTCGACGAACGCAGCCGGGCGCAGCCGGCGTTGCAGACCGGAGATACGATCGTGCGCGTCGACGGAAACTCCGTGCATACGACGGTCGAGGTGCAAACGGCGCTGGCCCACCGGACTCCGGGAGCGGTGGTGAGCGTTGATTTCGTTCACCGCGGTCAGCGGCATCGCGCGACGATCAAAACGATCGAGCTCGGTGGAAAAACGCGTCTGGGCGTATACATCGTCGGGCGCGTGCGGCCGCCGCCGCTCCCCGTCGCCGTGAAGTTCAAGGATTTCGACGTGTCCGGCAGCTCTGCCGGGTTGATGTTCGCGCTGCACATTTACGAATCGCTCGAGCGCAATCGCGAGCCTTCGCTGGAGCGGATCGCCGGAACCGGAACGCTTGCCTATGACGGGACCGTCGGGCCAATCGAAGGTGCACCGCAAAAACTGATCGCCGCGAAACGCGCCGGCGCACAGCTGTTTTTCGTACCACGCGAGAATTATGCCGAAATCGCCTCGATTGCCGGAATCCGCATCGTTCCGGTGCACACCTTCGGCGCCGCCCTCACTGCCTTGAGTGTGTCACCTTGACCCCTCGCTCGCCCTCGTGTCACCCTGAGCCACCGTGTCACCCTGAGCCACCGTGTCACCCTGAGCTTGTCGAAGGGTGTCGCATTGCGAGGAGCGCGCGACATTCCGCCGCGGGGCCGCGCTTCGCTCCGCCTTCCCGGCTGCGCTCAGGCTAAACGGCCTCCTCGCTCTCGCCATCCTGGCTCCGCTCGTCGGTCCGAAACCCCGCTTGCGAAACGTCGCGCGCTCCTCGTCACAATGCCGCATCGGGCGTCGCTGCCACACCGATCGATGTTAGAACTTAAGAGTCTCGTTTGCGCATGCATCGTCGGCGGGTCGATGACCGTTGCATCTGCTGCGGTTCCGTCGTGGACAGTCACCATCAGGACGATCAACGCGCTGGGAGTTGCGGCGTCGATTACGGTCACGTCAACGGGGGAACTACAAGTCAATGGAAGGGAATGTCCCCCAACCGGCACTTCTAACGCAGATTTCGCGAATATTGCGCGCGTCGTGCGTTCGGGTAAGTTCTCTACTTGGGCGATCCAGGACGACCCAAACGCGCTACCGAGCTCCAGCAAGCGATACTTGACGATTGGCGGTGGAACGACCGGAGTATTTTTCGTTTGGCACACGTCGCAATCTCCGCAACCGGACGTATCATCTTTCGTACGGCACGTCGACTCGCTAGCACTCGATTGCTAGGGTGCCAAGCCGAGATTTGGGGAGAAGAGAGCATGATATACCGAACACTCTCGATTGCTGCTATCGCAATTGCCGCGAGCGCGGCAATTGCATATGCAGATCCCAATACCGGCATGGTGTACGGCTACGTCTACGAAGCAGGCACCCATCGCGGCGTTTGCGGAGTGAACGTGGTTGCGGAGGCAAACAACCAGCCGATCGAAGTGCGTCGTACCGACGAGCACGGATACTTTACGTTTCTGTCGCTGCTACCGGGGATCGTCCACGTGTACGTGGGCAG
>JAFAIW010000198.1 GCA_019236495.1 Vulcanimicrobiota bacterium
AATTGGTCTCGGCATCTCGCTCGAAAAGTGGCGCGGCGCACGCGGCGCGGTGGAGGTCGAAAGCAGCGGCATGCACGATCGCCTGACGTTTCATTTTGCAAATTTGATCGCGTTTGGGACATACAGTCTCTTTTACGCGGATCTCACCAACCTCAGCCCCCAAACCCCGATCGAAGCGCTCGACGGAACGGGCACGTCGAACACCTTCACGGTGGGTGAAACCGGGATGGCGACGCTTACGCTCACGACACCGCGACCGATGGGGAAAAACGGTGCGCTCGTGCTCGTCTATCATAGCGATGGGAAAGCACACGGCCTTTCGCCCGGAACCGTCTCGATCGACGCGCACGAACAGATCATCGCTCCGCTCTCGACGTGAACGTTCGCAAGGCGGCCCTCGCAGATCGCGACGCCGCCTGGCGAATCGTCACCGAATACTACGAAGCGATCGGCGTCGTGTTGCGCGAAGATCGGGAGGTCTTTGGCGAGTTTCTCAGCGGGCACGGTGGATTTTGGTTCGCGGTTGTGAACGGCGATACGGCCGGGTGCATTGCGCTACGTCCGTTACCCGAGCACGAAGGCGCGTGCGAAATCAAGCGGCTCTACGTGCGGCCCCTCTTTCGCGGTTTGGGCTTGGCGCACGCGCTCCTGAGCGCAGCGGAAGACTACGCGCTCGACGCGGGCTACGATGCGATCTATCTCGATACGTTCGACGCGCTGACGGTCGCGACGCAGTTTTATCTGCGCGCCGGTTACGAACCGACGGAACGTTACAACGACAATCCGCAGGCGACCATTTTCATGAAGAAGACGCTGCGGTAGCTTTTGCCTTTGCACCATTCGGCGCGGGGGTTGCGGGCTTGAAGTCGTTCTTCGCGAGCGCTTCCGTCATGGCGACGAACGCGCGAACGGGCGTGCCGGTCGGGCCCTTCGCTTGCCACGCCGATTCGGTATCGAGGTAGGCGGTGCCGGCGACGTCGAGATGGATCCACGGCGTCTCGCCGACGAACGCTTTCAGAAATGCGGCCGCGGTCAAGCTGCCCGCGGCGCGGCCCGCCGAATTCTTCAAATCCGCAATCTCGCTTTTCACCGCAGTCGTGTAATCCTCGAAGAGCGGCATCTGCCAGTAGCGCTCGCCCGTCGGCTTGACGGTGCGCAAGAAATATTGGACGAACTCGTCGTTGTTGCCGATCGCGGCGCTGGCGGCGTGCCCGAGAGCGACGACGCAGGCACCGGTGAGCGTGGCGGCGTCGATGATCTTGGTGGCGCCGAGTTTTTTCGCGTAGCAAAGCGCGTCCGCGAGAATCAAGCGGCCTTCCGCGTCGGTGTTGATCACTTCGATGGTTTTGCCGTTCATCGCGCGCAGAATGTCGCCCGGCTTCATGGCGCGCGGACCCGGCAGATTTTCGCTGGCGGGAACGACGCCGATTACGTTGATCGAGGGTTTCAATTTTCCGATCGCAGACATTGCAGCGATCACACCGGCGCCGCCCGACATGTCGTACTTCATCTCGTGCATGTTCTCGGCGGGTTTGATCGAGATGCCGCCGGAGTCGAATGTCAAACCTTTGCCGATCAAGGCCAGCACTTCGGTCGACGACGGATCGCCCTTGTAGGTCATCACGATCAATTTCGCGGGCTCGTCGCTGCCGCGCGAGACTCCGAGCAGCGAACCCATGCCTTCGCGTTCCATTTGGCCTTCGTCGAGGACGTCGACTTTGATCCCGACCTCACGGCCGATTTCTTCCGCGCGGCTCGCCATGTCGCTCGGGGTCATGTGGTTCGCCGGCGTGAGCGCCATCCGGCGCGCAGTGTTGACGGCTTCGCCGATTGCGGTGCCGCGCGCCGCGCCGCCCTCGAGCGCTTTCGCATCGAAGCCGTCGGCGGAAATGGTGACCGAGGCGACGTTGATGGTTTTCTCGGGCTCGGCTTGATACATCGTCGTGTCGAGCGTTGCCGCGATTGCGCCTTCCGCCACGAACGCGGCGCATGCCGCTTCGTTACCTTTGGCTTGCGGCGGTAGAGCGATCGCGATGTCCTTGAGGTTGCGCCGTCCGAGATATCGCACTGCGGTGCCCGCGTAACGGGCGAGCATGTACGGTTCGAATTTCGCCGCATCGCCGAGCCCTACGACGAGGATGCGCGTGTACGGCTTCTTCGGCGCGCGCACGAGCGCGGTCTCGTACGATTTTCCTTTTATTTCACCCGACGAAAGCAATTCACCAATCGCGCCGTCGACGTCGCCGTCCAAACCCTTTGCGGCACCTTCCAGGGCTGCTTCGCTGAAGACGGGAACGACGAGAGCTTCCGCGCGCAGGGATGCCGGCGCATCGGTAACGATACGAACTTGCATGGTGAGCCTTTCGAAGGGTGAAATGGACGTCCGGATGCGTTACGTAAAAGGTCGAGATTGTCCCGCATGAGCGACCGAGCGGGCGCCGATGCATATGCCGCTGCGGGGGTCGACATCGCCGCCGGTAACGAGGCCGTGCGGCGGTACAAAGGTCTCACCGACAGCTGGCGGCATCCCGAACAGCTCGACGCCTTGGGGGGCTTTGGGGGTCTGTTTCGCTTGCCCGGCGATGGGACGCAAGCGCTCGTCGCATCGACCGACGGCGTTGGAACGAAGATCGTCATCGCCGCGGAATTGCATCGCTATGGCACGGTCGGCGCCGATTTGGTCAATCATTGCGTCAACGACATCCTCGTGGTCAATGCCGATCCGCTGTTCTTCTTGGATTACCTCGCGGTCGGCAAGCTCGATCCCGCGGTGGCGGCGGAGATCGTCGCCGGCGTGCATC
>JAFAIW010000213.1 GCA_019236495.1 Vulcanimicrobiota bacterium
AACTGTGGTGAGTTCTTGTCGCTTTGCTGCGAAATCAGTTCGTCGAGTTGATCGCCGTTGCGTAGCGGAAGATGAACGTACACGCGAACGCCGAGCGGCGCGGTGCTCGGGAAATTTGCGTACGCTGAAGGAAGTGCGCCACCGTTCGAATTGGACTGCGCGACGTTCGATGAGGGTATCGACGGCGTCGATCCACCGCCGCCGCACGCGGCCAAGGTCAACGTCGCCACGACCATAAACGCCCGTGATGGAACTCGCATGGTGCACCCTCCGCAAGCAAATGTGGGCGGAAGGATTGCCGCGGACGCGAGGTTATCCTGCTATGCGTCCGGCCTCTTGGCCGTGATGCGGTCGAGCGTCGAGCTAGCGCATCTCGTACGCGCGGCGCAATTCGTTGATGTCGAGCTTCTCCATCGCGAGCATCGCCTTCATGGCACGTTGCGCACCTTCGGGGTCGTCGCCCCCGATGTAGTCGCTTAGCCCCACCGGCACGATGTTCCACGCGAAGCCGTACTTGTCGCGCACCCAGCCGCACTGCTGCTTGCCGCCGCCTTCGGACAGCCGATCCCAAAGGACGTCGAGTTCCGACTGCGTCTCGCAATTCACGAACAGCGCGATCGCGCCTTGGGGAATCTCGTCGCCGGTGCGCGGCGATGGGCCGCCGTTGAGCGCCATGAACTCCTGTCCGGCCAGCTCGAATTCGACCACCATTGCCGATCCCGGCTTGCCCGGTCCGGCTTCTCCGTACCGGCTGACGTTCTCGATTTTCGAATTTTTGAAAAGCGACACGTAGAATTCGGCCGCTTCTTCGGCCTCGTTTTCAAACCACAGAAAAGGCACGATCTTTTGCATGGGGCCTTCCTTTACGTCTTGGCGGTGAGCAGCGGCGCAAAGTAGGAACGAATCGGCCACGCTGTGAGCAGCCATAGCGCGAGGGCGATCAGCGGCATCGGGAAAATCGAGGCCGGCCACATCGTCAAGTGAAACGCAAAGATGTTCGCGAGAACGGCGCCAAGCATCACCAGCGCCAGCGGCACGTAACGATTGACGAGCAGCAAGATGCCGCACAGCGCCTGAACGCCAAAAACGAAATATGCAAAGTGCGGGACGAACATCGCCATCATGAAGGCGGCCGCGGCCGCCGGAATGACGGGCGGGTTCGGGATGAAATGCAAGAACCCATTGAGTCCAAAAACCAAGAACATCAAGCCGAGCAATAAGCGAGCGATCGTGTAAACCATCGGACCTCCTTTACCTACGACGGGGGAGAGCAATCGCAGGGTTGCTGCAGCGCCGCTTCCACGGTGGCCAGGAGCTCCCCCGGCTCGCATGGCTTTTGAATGTAGTGGCGGACGTTCAGGAGCGCCATGAAGTCGCGAACCATCGCGCTCGAGTGCGTTCCGGTGTAGAGCGCGATCGACAAATCCGCCGTGGCCGGATCGTCGCGCAACGTCTTGATGAAATCCGCGCCGCTGACGGCCGGCAGCCCAAGATCCGTCAAGACCAGATCGGGGCGATGCTCCCGCACGACTGCGAGCGCTTCTTCCGCGTTCGACGCTTCCAGTACGTCGTGTCCGCTCGGCGTCAGTACCGCCCGCACCACGGCCCGGTTCGACGGCTCGTCGTCGACGACGAGAATCTTAGGCACGTGCGGATGCCCACGAGAGATAGCGCTCGATCAACGGGACGAACTCCACGGGATCGATCGGCTTCGCAATGTATCCGTCGAATCCACCCGCCAGCACTCTCTCGCGGTCTCCCACCATGGCAAGAGCGGTTACGGCAAGGAGTTTAGCGCGATCGGCGCGCTTCCGGTAGCGGCGCGCGAATTCGTAGCCGTCCATCTCCGGCATGAGCACGTCCGTGAGCACCAAATCGAACGCTTCTCGCTCCGCGGCAGCGAGGCCGTCGAGGCTGCGCGTAAAGCCAACCGGGTCGTGCCCGCCGTTTCGCAACAAATACAGCATCAGCTCGAGGTTGGGAAGATTGTCGTCCACGACCAAGATTCGCGCCACGGCTACTTGACGGTTCCTGCAAGTTCCGGTGGCAGCGTCAATGAAAACGTGCTGCCACTTTCGGTGTCGGTAGCGAGTTCGAGTTGCGCACCCAAGAGCGTGGCGAGTTTCTTACTGAGGTAGAGGCCGAGCCCCGCACCGTCGAATCGACGCGTACTTGATGCATCGAGCTGTTCGAATGCCGTGAACAATTTACTGCGATCCGACTCCTTGATGCCGGGACCGGTATCGATCACGTTGATGCGCACACTGGTATCGTCGCGCACCAATTGCACGCGCACACCGCCGCTATCGGTGTATTTGATGGCGTTGCTCACGAGGTTGATCAAAATCTGGTGAAGCGCGCGGCGATCGGTCATCGGAAGCGCCTCTTCCTGCGTCACCTCAGCCT
The DNA here is from genome assembly GCA_019236495.1 of Vulcanimicrobiota bacterium. Lineage (GTDB taxonomy): Bacteria > Vulcanimicrobiota > Vulcanimicrobiia > Vulcanimicrobiales > Vulcanimicrobiaceae > JAFAIW01. The sequence goes on from JAFAIW010000213.1 coordinate 2,407, forward strand.
GCAGCGATAACCCTTTCGCGTTCGCCGACGCTGCCAGCGCGCTTACGACTTCGTCGACGACCGCACCGGCGGGCACGGGCTCGAAATGCACTTCCACCTTTCCGGATTCGATCTTTGCAAGGTCGAGAATGTCGTTGATGAGCGACAAAAGATGGCGGCCGCTCGATTGGATGACCTTGAGTTGGTGCTCCTGCTCGTCGTTCAGCGGGCCGGGCAGCTTCATGAGCAGCGTGCCGGTGAAGCCGATGATGG
>JAFAIW010000114.1 GCA_019236495.1 Vulcanimicrobiota bacterium
GCGCGCGAGCTCGTGCGGCTCTACGATGTGGTTGTTGATTGCACCGACCGCTTCTCCACGCGGTATTTGATCAACGATGCGTGCGTGCTCGAACGAAAGCCCGAAGTGTTCGGCTCGATCTATCGCTTCGACGGCCACGTCACGGTCTTTCCTGCGGGTGGACGCCCGTGCTATCGGTGCCTTTTCCCGCAAGCGCCTCCGCCGGATTCTGTGCCAAGCTGCGCGGAAGGCGGCGTGCTCGGCGCGATCGCGGGCATCGTCGGAACGTTTCAGGCGAACGAAGCTCTCAAGGTGTTGCTCGGAATCGGCGAGCCGCTTTACGGGCGTCTGCTGACGGTCGACGCGCTGCTTTCGTCGAGTCGCGTGCTCGCGTATCAACGCGATCCCGAATGCGTTGCGTGCGGCGACGCGCCGGAGATCGACGACGCCCGCGAACACCGGGAGGACGACGTCGTTATCGACGTCGACGAGATCGGCCCCGAAGAGCTCGAGCACGCGCTCGCGCAGGCAACGTTGCTGGACGTGCGCGAACCGCACGAGGCGGTGCTCGGCGTGCAGGCGGATGCGTTGCACGTGCCCGCTTCACAATTGGAAGCCCGAATGCACGAACTCGACAGCGCCACGACCTATGTGGTCGCGTGCCGCTTGGGACGCAAGTCGCTGTGGGCGATTGCGCGCCTGCGCGACGCGGGGTTCGACCGGCTTCTGCATCTGCGCGGCGGCTTACTCGCCTATGCCGCGATGAACGAAGACTTCACGGCGTTCTAGGCGTTAAACCGGAAAGACGCGCTCGTCGATCGGATGTACGGCCGCCACCTCTTCGGGAGGAAGCGCGTCGCGCGCGGGTGCGTAGAATTCGTCGATCTCGGCCAGCGGAACCAACACGAACGCGCGCTCGAGCATGCGCGGGTGCGGCAACCAAAGCTCGTCGTCGAAAATTTCCCGGTCGTCGTACGTCAGCAGATCGAGATCGATGATGCGCGGACCCCACCGATAGTTCGGAACGCGCCCAAGCCGCCGCTCGAGATCCTGGAGGGCGCGCAGCAGCGCGCGCGGCTCGAGCGTGGTTTCGAGCAGCGCCGCAGCGTTGACGAATTGAGGTTGATCCCGAACGCCCCACGGCGGCGTGTGATATATGCGGGAGCGTCGCAACACCGTTCCCATCTCGGAAAGCAGGTCGAGTGCCTGTTTGACGTTACTCCGTGCATCGTCTAAATTCGCACCGATGCCGATAGCGGCTACCGGCATGCGCGGGGGTTGTCGCGGCAGAGCGCGACCGACGGGGTGGCACCATCCAAGATGGCCGGCTTTGCGATCGAAACTTCGGCGCGCACGATTCGCGGATTAATAAACAACGTTTCCAGCACTTCGGCCGCGAGCCGTTCCAACAACGCAAACGAGGTTTCTCGAACGACGCGCTCCACGTCGGCTTTGACGCCTGCATAGTCGATCGTTTGACGAAGATCGTCCTCCGCCGCCGCCGCCGTGAGATCGCATTCGAGACGGACGTCGACGTCGAAGGGCTGCTCGCGTTCGCGTTCGTGGGGAAGCGCACCATGACGCCCGTGCACCCGGATGTCGCGTACCGCGATCACGTCCACCCCGGCGGTCTCCATCCGCGCACGACCGCATCCGCGACGTCGACGACGTCGCGAATTTCCGCCACGTCGTGAACGCGCACGACGTCCACGCCGGCGGCCACGGCAAGCGCCACCGTGGCAGCGGTACCAAAGACGCGCTCGGCGGGCGGCTTATCCCCGATCAGCTTCCCAATCGTCGACTTGCGCGACGTGCCGAGCAACGTCGGAAAACCGAGCGACGCGATCCGCGGCAAGGAATGCAAAAGCGTGAGATTGTGTTCCGGAAGTTTTCCAAAGCCGATGCCCGGATCGAGCAGAATGCGTTCCGCCGGCAGGCCGGCGCGCAACGCCCGCTGCGCCGCCGCTTCGAGAAACGCCACGACTTCATCGACGACGTCGAGCTCGTAGATGGCCACCGCTTTGTTGTGCGTGATGACGACCGGCACGCCGCATGCCGCCGCAACGTCCAAAAGGTCGTCCGGCATCCCCCAAATCGAATTCAACATGTCGGCGCCCGCCTCGAACGCCGCGCGGAACACTTCCGCTTTGAACGTATCCGCGGAAATGACCGCCGCGTCGCCCAGTGCCGCGCGCACGTCGCGGATCACCGGAATCAGGCGCGCCGATTCGGTGGCGGCGTCGATCGGCTGATGGCCGGGACGCGTGGATTCCGCACCGACGTCGATGATGTCGGCGGAGAGGCGATGGAGCGCCACCGCATGCGCCGTCGCGGCCGCGCGATCCGGCCTGCCGTCACCCGAGAACGAATCGGGCGTCGCATTGACGATGCCCATGACGTACGTGCGCGAGCCCCACGCAAATTCGCGATTGCGAACGCGGAGCGGGCTAACGTGCGGACGCTTCGGATCGTACGTTTTCAAACCACCACTCCCGCAGCTGCCCGACCACAAAGGTCGACCCCGTCACGACGATGACGTCGTCCGGGCTCGCGTTGCGCCGCGCAATCATAAATGCGTCCACCGGACTTGCAACCGCACGACCCCACGCGCCCAGATCTTCGGCGATGCTGGCCAAACGTTGCGGCTTACTCGACGTGCGCCCGATCGCGCTAAACGACGTGAAGATAAATGCCGCAGAAAGGCCCGTTAGCTCGCGGATGATATCGGCTGCCTCCTTCGAGGCCGAGATCGCGATCACGAATGTGAAGTGCCGATCCGGAAACTGCTCGGTGAGCGCCTCGGCGAGGCTTCGCGCTTTGTCGGGATTGTGCGCGACGTCGAAGACGACGGTTGGATGCGAGGGAAAAACTTCCATCCGGCCGGGCAGTGCGAGTTGTTCAAATCCCGCGCGCACCGTCTCCGCCGAAGGGCGAAATTGCTCGGGCAGCTGTTCGAGAGCGACGATCGCCGTGGCGGCATTCACGGCTTGGAACTTGCCCAACACCGGCATTTCAAACTCATATTTCGCGCGCGGAGTTTGAACGACGAGCGCTTGTCCGAATCGGCCCTGCGCGCGGCGCTCGATCGTCGCCTCATCGAACACGCCGACGAAGGGCGCGCCGGCCCGCGCGCACCCTTCTTCCACGATACGACGCACCGATGGTTGCTCCACCGCGGAGACAAATGGAACGCCCGGCTTTGCGATACCCACTTTGTCGGCCGCGATGGCTTCGACCGTATCGCCCAGCACGTCGACGTGATCCAACCCGACGTTCGTCAAGACGCTGACCATAGGTGCGATCACGTTCGTGCCGTCCAGCGTCCCTCCGATGCCGACCTCGATTACCGCAACGTCGACCTCCGCGCGAGCAAACGCCACGAATGCCAACGCGAGCAAGGTTTCATAGTACGACGGCCGAGAGTGCTCGTGGGTCACATTTTCGAGGGCAGGCATCATTTCGGAGAGCAGCTCAGCAAAAAGTTCTTTTGAGATCGGTACGCCGTCGATCCGAGCGCGCTCGGTCATTGCGACGAGATGCGGCTTCGTGTGCAAGCCGCAGCGGTTGCCGCCCGCAAGGAGCACCGATGCGATCATCGTCGACGTCGAGCCTTTTCCGCTCGTCCCTCCGACGTGAATCGTCGGATATTTCAGATGCGGATCGCCGAGCTCGGACAAGAGGGCACGCATGCGATCGAGACGGTGAGGCCCGCGGCGAGACACCGTTTCGTTCACCGTCCCGAGGAGATACGCTTCGGTTTGCTCGTAGTTCATGCGTGTTCGGTCGAGCCTTCGAGAAGTTCCACCGCGTGCGGAAGAACGGATGCAATGACGTCGATCGATTCACCGACGGCCTTTGGACTCCCGGGAAGGTTGACGATCAACGTGCGATGACGCACACCCGCCAGCGCCCGCGACAGCATGGCGCTCTTCACGTGTGCGCCGCCCGCAGCCCGAATCGCGTCGGCAATTCCCGGTACCTCATAGTCGAGAATCGCTTGCGTTGCCTGCGGCGTGCGATCGCGCGGACCAAGGCCCGTACCGCCGCTGGTCAGCACCACCTGAGCGCGCGCGGAATCCGCCAGCTCGATCAATTGCGCTTGCAGTGCCGCGGCATCATCGGGGATGACGCTTTCGTGCACCACTTCGTACGCGGGCTCCAGCCGCTCGCGCATCACCGCGATGCATCCGTCGGCGCGCTCGCCGGACGCCGCACGGTCGGAAAGCACGATGAGCGCTACGCGGATCTTCATGCGCGCCGCCAGGAGCCGCTCTTGCCTCCCGTCTTTTCCACCAACGCAATCTCTTCGATGACGATCCCTTTGTCCAAGCCCTTCGCCATGTCGTAGAGCGTCAAGGCGGCAACCGTGACGGCCACCATCGCTTCCATCTCGACGCCGGTGCCGGCGGTCGTTCGCGCTCCGGCTTCGATGGTCAGGGTACTGTCGGATTCCCATGAAAACGCGATTTCCACGCCGTCGATCGGAATGGGGTGGGCGAGCGGGATCAGCGTCGCGGTGCGCTTGGCGGCCATGATTCCGGCAACCTGGGCCGCGACAAAGGCATCCCCCTTCGGAAGCGTGGCCGTACGCAGCGCCTCTGCCGCTGCTGCGGAGATACGCAGGCGCGCTACCGCCCGCGCGGTCCGTAGGGTCGGGGTCTTCGCCGAGATGTCCACCATTGAAAGCGAACCGTCGGCCGCGATGTGTGAGGGTTTCTGCACGAAGATATGTAAGGGGCGAGTCGGATGACGCTATTCCAGGATGCAGGCGCCAATCCTAGCGGTGACGCGCGCGCACTCGGCGCGGCCTTGGCACTGTACGGCGCAATCGGCGATTATGCGCTCGGCAACGATCCGGCGCACGGCCGTCGCACGGCATCGGTTGCGTGCGGCATCGCGGAGATCGCGTCGGTTTCCGAAAGCGAACGTCACGCCATCTACTTTGCGGGAATGCTCCACGCCATCGGTGCGCTCGGGAACAGCGGCGTGCGCAAGCGCGACGCGCTCGCAGCGCGTGCCGCGATGATGGAACGCTGGAACGTTCCCGCACAGGGCGCGCGGATTTGCGACGTGATCGCCGCCCTTCCCAAAGAGTGCGCCGATCTGGTGCGCTGGCACCGCGAAGCGTGGGACGGGACGGGATATCCAGATCAGCTGCGCTGGCACGGCATTCCGAAATACGCGCAATTCCTGCACTTGGCGGAAGTCTTTCTCGAATTCGGAGATCCCGAGGAGGCGATGGCTGCGATCGTCGCCGCGAGCGGGCGCCTCTTCTCACCCGAAGAGGTCCGGACGTTTCTTTCCTGGTTTCATACGTCGGGCGGCGAAGTCGAAATCTTGCCGGTGCCGCACGAAGCGCTCGATCCAAAACGCACCAGTACGAGCCAGGTGTTTTTCTTGGTGAGCGAGGCTATCGACGCGCACAATTTGTCGCCCGGAAGGTCGACGCGCGTCGCAACGCTGGCCCGCGCCACCGCGGCAGCGTACGGCGCAAGTGAGACCGAGTGCGACGTTACCGAAGCGGCGGCGCGCCTGTTCGGAATCGGCGAGTTCGACGCGGAAGAGCTGGAGTGGCGGATGTTCGATCCGCTCGCGGCGCTAGGGCGTGAGGTGCGCGGCACGCACGCGGCAACGAGCGCCGCGGTGGTGGCCCACGTTGAGGAGTTTGCGGCGGCGGCGGGCGCGCTGCGGGCGCGAGCGGAGTGGTTCGACGGCACGGGGTTGCCGGGACGCCTGCGCGCGGATGCCATTCCGACGGCGGCGCGCGTTTTAGCGGTCGCGATTGCGTACGAGGCGCTCGATGAAGGCTTCCGCACGCAATTTCGCGGCGAGCGTTTCACCCCGCAAGACCGGATCGAATCGGCGTCCGGCACGCAATTCGATCCAAAGGTCGTGCGCGCGTTTCAAACGGCGCTCAAGGCCAAAGTATGATCGAGCTCAACGAGCGCACGCGCCGCATTTCGTCGTCGCGTTTGCACGAAATCCTGATGCGCTACGACGCGCATAGCTTGGTCGACCCGTTCATGGGCGTGCCGACGCACCTGAACTACCTCAAGCGGCAGGGTCTGGCCGTTCACGGGGGCGACGTGGTGGAGTGGTTCGTGCGCGTCGGGGAAGGGCTCGTGGTCAACGACTTCACGATTCTGCGCGATAGCGAGGTCGCTGAGATCGTCGAGATGCTGCCCGGGCGCATCTATTCGACCGACATGTTCAAAGCCTGGGAAGGCGTGTTCTTCTCCGAGGAACAGTGCATCTATCTCGGCGTTTGGCACGACAACGTCCGCAACTTGCGCAGCGATGGTCAAACGGGTCTGGCGATCTTAGGATTGTGGAACGTTTTGTGCTATTGGCTTCAGAAAGCGCACTATCCCGACGACATGCAAGACGTTCCGCCCAGCGAGCTTGCCTGGAACTACATTCGGCAAATGGAAAAATGGGTGACCCCAAACCTGCTGCGCAACACGGTGCGCCTGGCCGACGTGCTGGCAACGATCGGCGCACAAACGGCTGACGCGCTCTTCCTCGCGCCGCCGGCCCGCAACGCCTTCCGCACGGCCGACGCGCGCATCTGGATGTGGGAAGCCTGGTGGCAAGGCAATCCGTACTTCAACATCGAGCACGACTATCGCGAGTCGTTGTTCGGGACGCGCAGCGGCGACGAACAGGGCTACGCGCGCGCGATTGCGAGCGTTCTTTCGTCCGCGCAGGCGTTTCCGATCATCATCATGCAAACGACGGAAGCAAAGATTCCGGAATTCGAAGCGCTGCTGCGCAACGCGCGCTCCAACGTCGAGATCTTCACGCCGCACCCGTCGGAAGCGTATCTCATCGGCACCAAATAGTGCGCGGCCTGCGCGCGCTGCTGGCTCTCGCGCTGTGCGGCGCGACC
>JAFAIW010000146.1 GCA_019236495.1 Vulcanimicrobiota bacterium
TTACTACCTCTCCTACGAGGAGACCGACGAGATGCGACCGCCCGCGAAGGAGGCAGTGGTCGTGGTCGGGAGCGGCCCGATTCGCATTGGCCAAGGAATCGAATTCGACTACTCGAGCGTGCACGCCGCGTGGGCGTTGCGCGAGGCTGGGTGCGCGCCGGTCGTGATCAATAACAACCCCGAGACCGTCTCCACGGACTTCGACGTTTCAGACGTCCTCGTGTTCGAACCGCCCGGTCCGGATGAGGTCGAAGCTACGTACCGTGCCACCGGCGCGCGCGGCGTGATGCTCGCGTTTGGGGGACAGACGGCGATCAATCTCGCCGGCGAGCTCGCGCGCCGCGGCGTTCCTATCGTCGGCAGCGACCGAAGCAGCGTCGACATGGCCGAAGATCGCGCGAAATTCGACGCCGCGCTCCACCGTTTGGGCGTCGCGCGTCCGCTCGGAAAGGCCGCGACGTCGTTTCGCGAAGCGCGTGCGATTGCGCGCGAGCTCGGTTTTCCGGTTTTGGTGCGGCCGTCGTACGTCTTGGGTGGACGCGGGATGGAGATCGTGTACAACGAAGGCCAACTGGCGTCGTACGCCGAGTCCGCCCCGCCGATTTTGCCCGAAGCGCCCCTGCTCGTCGACAAATACTTGCGCGGAGTCGAAGCGGAAGTCGACGCAGTGTTCGATGGCGACGACATCCTGATTCCCGGCGTCTTCGAACACATCGAGCGCGCCGGCATTCACTCCGGCGATTCGATCAGCGTTTATCCCACGCATACGATCGGTGCGGAGATGGAGTCGCACATCGCGGACGTCACCACGGCAATCGCACGCGAATTGAATATCCGTGGCCTGATCAACATTCAATTCGTCATCCATGAAGGCCGCCTGTACATCATCGAGGCCAATCCACGCGCGAGCCGCACCGTCCCGATCATTTCGAAAGCAACCGGAATCAATCTGGTCGCGGCTGCGACGCGCATAGCGCTCGGCGAACGACTCCGTTCCATGGACTACGGGACGGGTCTGCGCCCGCGCGCTCCGTTTACGGTGGTGAAGATTCCCGTCTTCTCCTTTGCGAAGATGCGCGGGGTAGAGACCATCCTCGGTCCCGAGATGAAGTCCACCGGCGAAGTTCTCGGGATCGACGAGACGTTCTCGGGGGCTTTGCGCAAAGGGTTCATCGCGGCCGGAATTCGCATGCCGCAAACGGGCGGCAAGGTGCTTGCCACGATCGCGGACCAATCGAAGTTAGAATCGATCCCAATTCTGCGGCGCTATGCGGCACTCGGTTACGCCTTATACGCTACGAAAGGCACTGCCGGCTTGTTGGAGGCGAACGGTATCCCGGCGTTGCCCGTCAACAAGCTCGCCGACGGGTCACCGAACACCCTGGATCTGGTCACCTCACGCACGGTCGATCTCGTCATCAACGATGCGAGTGGCCCGAAAGAAATCAACGATAGCTATCGTATCCGGCGCGCCGCCGTGGAAGCGAACATCGCGTGTCTGACGAGCTTGGACACCGCTGCCGCGCTGGTCGAAGCGCTCGAAAGCAGTGCCGGGCCGCCACGTTCGCTCCAGGAATATCGCGCGGCGCAGGCCTCTCCGGCGTGAGCGAAGAGCACCCCGAAGCCGCCGAATCGCGGGCGTTTGTCGTCGGCGGTAATACGAATACGTTGGCGTTCGTCAATAGTTTTCGTGGAGAGAACGGACGGATCGCGGCGCACGTCGTCCCGCTCGCGTGGACGCCGCTCGGCGTGGTGAGCGGCGATCTTTGGCAGCGGGTCGAAATTCCCGCGCAAGATCTCGCGGCCTGGATCGATCAGACTTTTCCGCCCGACGACGAGCGGGCGTTTCTCGCGCCGATGCGCGACATCGAGCTGCTGGCGCGCACGCAATGGGAAGCGCTCGTCCCGTCGCGACTCGACGAGCGGACCGTCATCAACCTCGAAGACTTACCCGACGAAATCGCGGAAGCGCTCGCCCATCCGCCCGCGCCCATCGTCCAATGCGCCGCTTGCCGCCGTTTGTGCGTCCGCGATGACTTCAAGTGGGGCGAGCGGCAACTGTGCGCTTGGGACTATCACGCAACCGTGTTCGGAAAACGCGGTCCCTGGAGAAACGGCGCTTATGAAGAGCGCTTTTTCGAGACGCTCCCGCGGCCGGCATACGTTGCGCCGCCGCTCTTAGAGGAATTGCACGTCGAGGTGATTCTCGCGACCAATGCGATCGACGACGCCTTAGCGCGCTCCATCGTAAACCAAGTTTTAGACCGCGATGAGCAACGAGCGCACCTCGCCGTGCGGCTGATCGACGGCGGCTATACCTTGTTGCGCGAGCGCTCGACGTGACGAACGCCTCGATCCAAGCTGTCTGGAGGCTCTTCGCCGGACTGTTTCTCGTGTTGGCGTTACGCCAATTCTACGTGCAGGTCGTTGCGGCGCCGCAAATCGCCGCCCGCCCGTACAATCCGCGATTGCGACTGCTGGAAGCATATCGCGGGCGGATTCTCGCCGCCGATGGAAGCGTTTTGGCGCAAACCGTCGGCGGAAAGCGCACGTATCCCATGGGGCCTGCGCTCGCCCAAACCGTGGGGTATCTCTCGTCGCGCTACGGCGCTGCCGGATTGGAGGCGGCGTTCGACAATGCATTGCAACCCGCGGATACAAACGGCGATCCGGCCGCGCAGCTCGCGCAGATCGGCGCAGCTTTCGCGGGGCGCCAAGCGGTTTCGCACGGCGCCGACGTCGTAACGACGCTCGACCCTGCAATAGAAACCGCGCTGGCGTCGGAGCTGGGCGATCACGCACGCGGCGCTGGGGTCGTGCTCGACGCGCGTAGCGGAGCCGTGCTGGCGATCGCCTCGGTTCCGACATTCGATCCCAACGATTTCGATCGCATCTTCCCGACGTTGCGCGACGACCCGTCGAGTCCGCTGTTGAATCGCGCCATCGACGGGCTCTACCCTCCGGGTTCCACCTGGAAAATCTTCACCGCGAGCGCCGCCCTCGATAGCGGCACCGTTGCAATGGACGCCACCTTCGACGATCCGGGGTATTTCCAAATCGGGGACTACGTCGTTCACGACAACGAAGGAGAAGCCACCGGAACGCAAGATCTCACGGGCGCATTCGCACTTTCCAGCAACGTCGATTTCGCGCAAATTGCCCTCAAGGTCGGGGCGGACCAGTGGGAGGCATACGCCCGGCGATGGGGGATCGGGGACTCCTTCGATTTCCAACTCCCCGCGGAGCGCGACCGCATGCCGGGTACGAACGAATTGTATCCGGGCATTCTGGCGCAACTCGCGTTTGGGCAAGCAAGCCTGCTCGTACCGCCGCTGCGCGTCGCGCTTCTCGGCGCGACGATCGCGGGCAACGGCTCGGAACCGCGTCCGTTCATCGTACGTGAAGTCGTCGGAGCGGGTGGAACCACCACAACGGCGCCCGCAACCTTAGCGCAACCGATTTCGGCGGAGACTGCGGAAAACGTGAAGAAGATGATGGTCGCGGTCGTAGAGCGAGGCACCGGCACCCCAGCCGCTTTGCCGAACGTGACGGTCGCCGGAAAGACAGGTACTGCGACGAATCCCGGCGTGGCGCATTCATGGTTCGTCTGCTTTGCGCCCGCCGATGCGCCGCGCATCGTCGTCGCCGTTATCGTCGAGAACGGCGGATACGGCGCCGACGTGGCGGCCCCAATCGCACGCAGCGTGATGCGCGTCGCGCTCGGACGAGTAAAATCGTGATCGAGCAAACGTTCAATAATCGGTACCGCCTGGACAAACGCCTCGGCGAAGGTGGTATGGCTACGGTGTACTGCGGAACCGACACGCTCTTGCGGCGCCGGGTCGCCATCAAGGTCCTGCGGCAAGAGTATGCGGCGGATCAAGAGTTCGTTCACCGTTTCTATCAAGAAGCCGAGTCTGCCGCGCGGCTCTCCCACCCCAACATCGTGAACACGTACGACGTCGGTCGCGAGGGCGCGGTCTACTACATCGTGATGGAGTTGGTTGACGGCCCTTCACTTGCGGAACTGATTCAAAACGACGGAAAGTTGCCGGAGCCGATCGCCGTTGATTATGCCATTCAGTTGTGTAACGGGCTCGCCTATGCGCATCGCCAAGGATTACTGCACCGCGACATAAAGCCGGCGAACATTCTCATCACCAACGACGACGTCGTCAAGCTGTCGGACTTTGGGATCGCGCGCGCAGTTTCGGAGCAGACGATGGCCCTCACGAAACCCGGGCTCGTGATGGGAAGCGTCTACTATCTCTCGCCGGAACAAGCCCAAGGTCACGAGCTTCACGAGACATCCGATCTTTATAGCCTCGGCGTGGTGCTCTATCAAATGTTGGCGGGAAAGCTTCCGTACAGCGGGGAGTCGCCCGTCACCGTCGCGCTCAAGCACATCGGTGACCCCGTTCCAACGCTCGACGGCACCGATCTCGGCGTCAGTCCGGCGCTCGCCGCGATCGTCAACAAGCTCTTGCAAAAGCAGCCGGGACATCGTTTCCAATCGGCCAGCGACGTAGCGTCGGCGCTTCGCGAGGCGCGCGAACGTCCGACGCAACCGGCGTATGCGCTCGCGAACGACGCTCCAACAACCTCGTTTGCTGCAATGTCTCCTCCGCCGCGCCCATCCCGCCATCCGGATTACCGCGACGGCGTCATGGAGGGAGCGGAAAGGGGCGGAGCCCGCTGGGCGCTGGGTCTCGGCGCGCTTTTGCTCCTCGCGATGGCGGTCGGCTACATCTTTTTCGGACGCGTGATCGCGGGTGCTATCGCACCGCCGGTTACACTCGGCGATTATGTCGGTTTGAGCGCCGCTCAAGCGCAGCAGAAGCTCGTCAACGCCGGGTTGATCGCCAAAGTTACGTTGACGCCGAGCGAAACCGTCCCGGCCGATCACGTGATCGCGCAACGCCCCGATCCGGCCTCGAAAGTGCGGCGCGATTCGACGGTCGAGCTCAGCGTGAGTAGTGGTTTACCGACAATCGGTCTGCGCAAAGTCGTGGGCTTTTCCTCTTCGGCCGATGCGGTGAATATTTTGCAGGCCGACAAATTCAAACCGGTGGTCAAGCTCGTCTTCAGCAATGCGCCCAAGGACAGCGTGATCGATCAAAACCCCAAGCCGGGATCGGATCTGCGCGAAGGTTCCGCCGTAACGCTCTTGGTATCGCAGGGACCAAAACCCGTCGACGTCCCGAACTTAGTGTCGCTCGATATCGCCAAAGCGAGCGCCATCCTCGAAAAGATCGGTCTGAAACTGCACGTCGCTTCAAAGAGCCCGAGCGCCGCATTTGCGGCCGGCACGGTGATCCAGCAAGACCTTCAAGTCGGCGAGACGGTGCCTCCCGGAACGGTCGTCAACGTCGTGCAAAGCTTGGGTGCGCAGCCCACCACCGTCCCCGACGTCAGCACGCAACCGTATGTGAGTGCGGTCGCGATGCTCACACAAGCCGGGTTCAAAGCCGTCGTTCAATATACCGTGCAACAAGATGCGAACGGAACGATCGTTCAGCAAGCGCCCGACCCGGGAACGCAAGCGCCGCGCGGTTCCGACGTGACGATCACGTTGTCGGTCAGCGGCGAGGTTCCGGACACCAACGGACTCTCGATCCAAGACGCAAAAGACCGGCTGGCATCGTACGGTTACTCCGTCGGGAATGTTGCCTACACGCAAGAGGGCGCCGGCGGCCGAGTGGTGCGCACGGAGCCGGAAGCCGGCACCGCGCTGCGCGCCGGAGAAAGCGTGACGCTCTACGTGAACGCCGGAGGAGGAGGAGCCTCGGCACCATCCGCCGGCCCACCCGCATCGAGTCCGCCGCGATGACGCTGCGCGTTCTCGGAGTCGATCCGGGATTACGCGTAACGGGATACGCCGCTATCGAGTCCGCCGGACGCGGCCTGCGCTTGATCGAGGCCGGCATCGTCGAACCGGACCCGAAAGGCTCGCTTGAAGTTCGCCTCTTGGCCCTGCATCGCGGACTCGCCGACGCGGTCGCCGCCACGCAACCCCACGTCGTCGTGATCGAAGAACTCTTCAGCAACTACAAGAACCCGCTGACCGCGGTCATGATGGGACACGCGCGAGGGGTGCTGTGTTTGGCCGCCGCGCAGCATCGCGTCGTGGTTCGGTCGCTCGGGCACTCGCACGTGAAACGCGCCTTGACGGGCTCCGGTGCGGCGCGAAAAGAACAAGTGAAAGCGATGGTCACCCATCTCCTCGGTTTGCGCCGTGCGCCCGAACCGGACGATCTCTCGGACGCGCTCGCGTTGGCGGTGGCGTTCGTGAATATTCGCGAGCACGAGGCGCGCGTGCCCGGCGCGCTTTCTATCGTGCGTGCGCGGAGGCGGCGTGTTCAGTAGAATTCGCGGGCGGATCGTGGAGCGTTCCGACTCCGCGGTGACGCTCGAAGCGGGCGGCCTTGCGTATGAGATTCTGCTGCCGCCGTGTGTCGCGGAGAAAGTCGCCGCGAGTGAGAGCGCGGAACTGACGCTGGAGATCTATTCGGTCGTCAATATGGACGGCAATGCCGGCCACTTCTCGTTTTATGGATTCACCAACGCGATCGAGCGCGAGTTTTTCGAAAGCTTGCTGAGCGTGGCATCCATCGGTCCGCGTTCCGCGGCCCGCGCGTTTTCGCAGCCCATGGCGCGTATCGCCCGCGCGATCGACGAAGGCGATCATGGGTTCCTGCGGACGCTTCCCGGCATCGGTCAGCAGAAGGCCCGCGACATCGTCGCGAAGCTCCAGGGGAAGGTGACGCGATTCTTGCTGATCCAGGAACCGGCGCGGGTGGCTCCTGCGGCTATCCCAGACTTCGCGGACGAAGCGCTCGCGGTGCTGTTGCAATTGGAATATCGTCGTCACGAAGCGGAAGCGATGATTCGCTCGACCCTCGAGCGCACGCCCCAGATCGCTGATGCGGAAGCGCTGCTCGCCGAGATCTATCGCCAGAAAGCGCTGGCCGGGACGTGAGTTCCGACGCGCGAAAGCGGATCCTCGGGCCGAGCGATGCGGGTGACACGGGTGACGTACGCGACGTTGTCGACGATCGCGTGCTCGATCCGGCGCTTTCCTTAGAAGATGAAGTTTACGGCGTATCGCTGCGGCCGCGCTCGTTTGAGCAGTACGTCGGACAAGCCACTGTCGTCGAGAATCTGAAGATTTCCATCGACGCGGCGCGCAAGCGCAACGAACCACTCGAACACGTGCTTTTCTACGGGCCGCCCGGATTGGGGAAGACGACCCTGGCGGCACTCATCGCCAAGGAGCTCGGCAGCGCGCTTCGACCCACCTCGGGGCCCACGCTGGAGAAACCAAAGGACCTGGTCGGGATCCTCACCGCACTCGATGAGGGTGACGTCCTCTTTATCGACGAGATCCATCGGCTCGGTCACGTGGTCGAAGAATTTCTCTACCCCGCCATGGAAGATTTTCAAATCGATTTCGTGGTCGATCGCGGCGCGTTTGCAAAAACTTTGCGCCTGCCGCTCAAACGTTTCACCCTGATCGGAGCGACGACGCGCGCAGGAATGCTCTCCGCGCCGCTGCGCGAGCGCTTCGGCATCGCGCATCACCTCGATTACTACACCCCTGAAGAGCTCGCTCAAATCGTGGTACGGTCCGCCGAGGTCCTCGGTGTCCCGATCGAAGAAGAAGGTGCGAAGACGATTGCATCGCGCAGTCGCGGAACGCCGCGCGTTGCGAATCGCCTGTTGCGGCGCGTCCGCGATTTCGCGGAAGTTCGCGCGCAAGGAACGATCACCGCCGCGGTCGCCGATGAAGCCCTGCATCGCGAAGGGGTCGATGCACTCGGTTTGGATCGCCTCGATCGTGCATTTCTGCGAACGATCGTCGAGCACTATCGCGGCGGGCCGGTCGGAATGGCGGCCATTGCCGCGACGCTCACGGAAGACGCGGAAACGTTGGAAGACGTGGTCGAGCCGTATCTTTTGAAAGCAGGTTTCGTCGTACGCACGGCCAGCGGACGCAAAGCGACGCCTGCCGCGTACGCGCACTTAGGGCTACGCGCGAGCTCGGACGCTCGACAGGAGCGTTTGTTGTAGGGTGAACCGCGCGCTGTTCCTTGCGGGGACGTTATCCGCGCTCGGAGTCAGCCGCGGGCGCGCAGCCGCTACCGGCGGACGCGAGCCATGCAATGCATCGCCCGGGCCGGCGGCGGCGATCCGCGTGCTTCTCGGACGAGGCCTCGTGACGGCTCTCGACGCGCAATCGTTCCGCTTCGGAACGCGTACGTATCGCGGGTCGGCGCAAACGCTCGCCGACGGAACGACCGTCGACGTTCTCGATCTCGAGAGTTATCTTTACGGCGTCGTTCCACTGGAGATGCCGCGTTCGTGGCCGTCCGAGGCACTGATGGCGCAAGCGATTCTCGCGCGCACGTTCGCTACGGCGAAACGCGATGCAGCGCGGCCGTACGACGTCGTTGCGTCGCAATCGGATCAAGCGTACGGTGGGCGTGACGCCGAATTTCCGGAGACGACCGCGGCGGTCGATCGGACCCGCGGCACGCTCGTCGCGTACGGTGGTGCGATCGCGACCGTATCCTACATGTCGTGTTGCGGCGGTCACACGGAAAGCGCGGCGGACGCTTGGGGAGGCCGCGCCGTCCCATATCTCGCAGGGGTGGCGTGCCCGTATTGCATGCAGTCTCCGGAGTTTCGTTGGGAACGCACCGTAACGTGGCGTGACGTCGTCAATGCATTTCCCGAAGATTTCTCGGATTTCGGACCACTCGCCCAAATCGCGGTCGGAGAGACCGATGCGAGCGGCCGCGCGCGCACGCTGCACTTTCAGGGGCCGGAACGCAGCATCGACCTGCCCGCCAAAGCGGTGCGTAACGCGCTCGGGCCGTCCGTCGTCCGCAGCCTTCTGATTCACAGCGTCCGTGTGAACGGCTCGCAGGCCGACCTCACCATAACCATCGAAGGTTCCGGGCGCGGGCATGGCGTCGGGCTCTGCCAATGGGGCGCGAAAACGCTCGGCTCGAACGGCGCGACCGCCCGCGAAATCTTGGCTTTCTACTTTCCGGGTACAAACATCACGAATGGCTGAGCCACAGCGCGGACCCGAGGCACACACCGGGACGGAAAAACGTACCGTTGGGCTTCGCCTTCGAAAATATATCGACGTCGTCGTCGAAGATCAGCTTTCGTTTACCTTGCTGAGAGCGGCGATCGCCGACATCTCGCAGACCGGGATGCGCGTGATCGCCGATCAATACTTGCCGAAAGGCACCAAGTATCTCTTTACGATGAAGCGCAACCCGTTTCTCGCGTTGCGCGGCGAAGTGCGCTGGATCCGCAATTTCGAGCGCGACACCTATCAAGTCGGTATTCTCTTCGTCGACGTGAGCGAAGACGACCGAAAACGCCTGGCGAACTTTCTCGAGATCGAGCGCCAACGCGTCACGACCACCTCATAGCGAGCGAGCGCCCGCCCGCGGAACGGCTCGTTTCGAGCTACCGCTACGATTTGCCTCACCACCTGGTCGCACAAACGCACGCGCACCCGCGCGACGCCTCGCGCTTGATGGTGGTGCGCTCCGATACGGTGGAGCACGCCCGCTTCACGGAACTGCCCGAGTATCTGCGTCCCGGCGACGTGATCGTCTTGAACGAGACACGCGTCATTGCGGCGCGGATTTTCGGAACCGTTCGCGGAGCGGAGCGTCCGCTCGAGGTGCTCTTGTTACGCCCGTCCGCGAGCGCACGCTACGATCCGGCGGCCTTACGCTGGATCGCGCTCGCGAAGCCCGGCCGCAAGGCCCGAGTTGGAACGCAAGTAGCTTTCGGTGAGCTCGGTAACGCCCTCGTAACTTCAGTAGATCCGCGCGAGGGAACGCGCGAAATCGAATTGCGACTCCACGTGCCCTTCGAAGAATTTCTGGAACGATGCGGACGTCTGCCGCTGCCGCCGTATATTCATTCCGAGACGGAAGAAGCACAGTCCGATTATCAAACCGTGTTCGCACGAACGCCGGGAAGCGTCGCCGCGCCCACTGCGGCACTGCATTTCACGAAACCGCTCCTAGCACGCCTTGAAGGCGCGCACGACGTCTGCAAACTTTCGCTCGACGTCGGCCTCGGGACGTTTCGTCCCATCAAGGCGGCCTCGCTCGACGAGCACCACATGCACGCGGAAGCATTCACTATTCCGGCGGAAACGGTCGCGTCCGTGGAGCGCGCCCGCGCGGAGGGCCGGCGTATCATCGCTTGCGGCACGACGGTCGTCCGCGCGCTCGAAGGCTCTGTGGCCCGGCACGGCCGGCTCGCCCCAGGCCCGGACATCACCTCGCTCTTTATCACGCCGGGGTTTCGCTTTCGCGTCGTCGACGGCCTGATTACCAACTTTCACCTGCCGGAATCGAGCTTGCTCGTTCTGGTATCCGCTTTCGCAGGCCGCGAGCGCATCTTGAAGGCCTATCGCACCGCCGTCGAGCTGGAATACCGCTTCTTTTCGTTCGGAGACGCCATGCTCGTGTTTCGGGAGTGATCCGTTTGGCCGCCACGCGCGTACTCTCCATATGATTGCCGCACTTCCAGCGATCGCCCTGGCCGCGCTCTTGCCGGCCGCCGCGATCGTCCATATCAAAAACTTCACGTACGTTCCGGCGACGATACGCGTCCACGCCGGCGACCGCGTGACGTTCGTCAACGACGACGACGAGGCCCATACTGCAACCGCGCTGGATAAATCCTTCGATTCCGACGGCCTCGGAACGGGCGATACGTACCAGCACGTCTTTCCAAAGCCGGGAACGTACCGGTATTTTTGCGAGATGCACCCGTACATGCACGGGACGATCGTCGTACTGCCGAGGTCGAGCCAATGAAGCGCCGGAATTTTCTCGAACACGTCGGCTGGACCGGCGCCGGCATCGTTTGGACTCTCGGGGCGACCGGGACCTTGAGTGCCGCCGGCGCGCAAGAGGACCGCGGCTTCTCGTTCGTTCAGATCAGTGATAGCCATATTGGATTTGCGCGACCCGAGAATCCCGACGTCGCCGGCACGCTCGCCCGCGCCGTCGCGGCGATCAACGCGCTTCCGAATCAACCCGCGTTCGTGGTGCACACCGGCGATATCACGCATCTCGCGAAAGCGGAACAATTCGATGCCGCCCGCTCGCTGCTTCAATCTCTGAAGGCGCCGTTGCTTGCATTACCCGGAGAACACGACGCGATCGGCTCGCTGAAAGGCTACTTTGCGTCGTTCGGACGCAAGGATGCGCCGGACGGGTGGTTCTCGTTCGATCAAAACGGAATTCACTTCGTTTCGTTGGTGAACGTTTTCGATTTCGAGCTGATGGGGAAGCTCGGGCGCACGCAGCTCGATTGGTTGAAGGGCGACCTCGCCGCCGTGCCGGGCTCGCGTCCGGTGGTGGTGTTCGCGCACGTGCCGCTCTACGCGCTGTACCCGACCTGGGGCTGGACCACGGAGGACGGCGCCGAAGCCCTTCAGATGCTCGCGCGCTTCGACCACGTGACCGTGCTGAACGGCCACATTCACCAAATCATCGAGCACCGCGAGGGAAACATCCGGTTCGCGACCGCCGCAGCGACCGCGTATCCGCAACCGGCGCCGGGAACCGCGCCGAAGCCGGGTCCGCTGCTCGTGCCCGCCGACCGGCTGCTGAGCGTCCTGGGATACCGCACGCTGGAGCTCGTTCCGCCTTCCGATCTGCATTCGGAGGACCACCCGCTCGCGTGAACGACGAGGCGTTGGCGGCGGCGTTCGCACAACGCCGCCCCGAAGCGCTCGCCGTCGCGTACGATCGCTACGCCAAGTTGCTCTATTCCGCCGCGTATGCGGTACTGCAAAATTCGGCCGATGCGGAAGACTGCGTTCACGACTCGCTGCTCTCGCTATGGAAGAAGACGCGTGCCTTCATGCCGTGGCGCGGGAATCTCCGTTCGTTTTTGGTGGTGTGCGTGCGTAACGCCGCGATTTCAAAGAAGCGCGCGCAGGTTCGGCATTCGCGTATCGAAGACGTCCGCGCTCTAGCCGCCGAAGAGCGCGAGCCGTTCGATCCGTTCGAACACGAGCGTCTGGCAAGGGCGCTCGCGCTCTTGCCGGCGGAGCAACGCGATCCGCTGCGCCTCGCCTACGACGAACACCTCACGCAAACGCAGATTGCCCAGCAGCTCTCCATTCCGCTGGGGACCGTGAAGAGCCGCATCTCGCTCGCGATGAAGAAATTGCGAGACGCCTTGGAAGTTCACCATGAATCACATTGACGAGCTGGCCGAGTCGTACGCCCTGGGCGCCCTCGACGACGACGCGCGCCACGATGTCGAGCAACACGTTGCGCGGTGCGCAACGTGTGCGACGCGCTTGAGCGATGCCGCCGACGTCGTCGCTTCGCTCGTTGCGGCGGGTCCGGGCGCGACACCCGCCGCGACACTCCGCGAACGGCTTCTCGCCGGAACCCGGCGGCCCGAACGCCTGGAACGAATCTGGGGCGGGCTCGCGGCCGCCTTCGTACTGGGGATGCTCGTTCCACTTGTGTCACTGTTCTGGATCGGAAATCGCGATCTGCGCGCCGACCACCGCTCCGACGTCGTCCTTGCAACGCTCGTCAACAGTCATTTCAATCACGTTCAATTCAACGAGCCGGCCGCGGAAATGCCCGCCAAGGCGCTGTACGGGCGGCATGGCGAGTGGGTCTACGTCATCGTCCTCCACCCGCACGGAACGCTCGTCGTGGAAGGACGCAGCCCGGATGGGGTCTTTCGTCCGCTCGGCAGCGTGGTTCCTCAAGGCCGGAACGGAACGATGTTCGCGGAGCCCACCGAGCCTGTCGACGCGTTGCGTTTGCTCTCCGACGGCACCGTGGTCGGCACCGCGAAGCTGGTGACGCACCGCTAGGCGGAATCCGGCCACAGCGCGGACGCGTTATACTACCATCATGCGGATCGTCCCGTTCCTTTTCACGGCGCTCATTTTGATCGCGCCAAACGTCGCACGAGCGGCGCCGTCGCAGACAGTCGTTCTCGCGGGCGGCTGCTTTTGGGGAATGGAGGGCGTTTTCGAATCGCTCAAGGGCGTCCAAAGCGCCGTTTCCGGCTATGCCGGCGGCAGCGCCCAAACGGCCCACTACGAAATCGTCAGCACGGGGATGACGGGCCACGCCGAATCGGTGCGCGTCACGTTCGACCCGTCGCAAATCAGTTTTTCGCAGATCCTCCAAGTATACTTTTTTGTTGCACACGATCCGACCGAGCTGAACTTCCAGGGACCGGATGAGGGAACGCAATATCGTTCGGAGATTTTTTACACGACCGACGAGCAGCGCGCGGAATCGCTTGATGAAATCAAACGTCTGGACGCCCAACACGCATTCCCCAAGCCGATCGTCACGCAGGTTGCGCCGCTTCGAGGTTTCTATCCGGCCGAAGCGTACCATCAGCACTTCATGCAGAAAAACATGGACAACCCGTACATCGTCGAGAATGACGTCCCGAAACTCGAAGCGTTGCACGCGAAATTTCCGCAACTCGTGAAGCGCTGACGCGCGTGGCGACCTACCGGTGGCGTTGGTGGTTCCCGGTGGGACGCGATGCGTTGTGGCCGCTCGTCTCCGACACCGATTGGGTCAACCGTCACGCCGGCCTTCCGCCCGTGAGCTATGCGTACGAGCCGGTCGCGGGAGGCGGCAGCCGCACGCGCGCCTCCTTTCATCTTGGACCGCTGCGCATCGAATGGGAAGAACCGCCGTTTGAATGGTCGGCGCCGGAATATTACGGGATCGAGCGACGATATCGGAGCGGACCGCTCGCACGATTTCGCAGCCGGACCGCACTCCGCGAAGAAAACGGCGGCACGGCGATCGACGTCGAGCTCGAGCTGACGCCGCGCGGAGCGTTCGGGCCGATCGTGATTCCGCTGGTGGCGTGGTACGGCAAACGGGGCGCCGCTCGCGCCTTTCGCGCCGCGGCGGAGCTTGCAAAGCACGGCGAGCGCCGCGCGGCGCCGCGCGCTGGAGTTCCGGCCATCTTCGGCCGCACCAAACTCCGTGAAGCCGGCTTCAGCGAAGAACTCCTCGACAAGCTCGCGTTGTTCGTGGCCGGCGCGGAAGACCGGGACCTTGCAAAAATGCGTCCGTACGAGCTCGCGGATCGATGGGGCGAACCGCGCCGCACGGTGTTGCGGCTCTTTTTGAGCGCCGTCCGCGCCGGTACGTTTAATTTGGAATGGGACGTCATCTGCGGCAACTGCCGCGGAACGAAAGCGCAGTATGCTTCGCTCGCGCAACTCACCGAGAACGCGCACTGCGACGCGTGCAATCTCGACTTCGGCCCGCAATTCGACCGGCACGTCGAAGTTGCTTTCAACGCGCATCCGCTCGGCCGCGGTCTCAACGTACCGATGTATTGTATGGCCGGGCCGCACGCCAGCCGTCACGTCGTCTCGCAAGAGAACGTCGAGCCGGCTTCGCAGCGGTCGCTCGAAACGCGTCTGGTGCGCGGACGGTACACGGCGAACGCCATGTTCGTGGCGCAATTGCCGTTCGCGGTGCACGCAGGCTCCGGAGAAACGCACGTTCCGCTGACCGTCGATACCGGGGCACTTCACGGCATTCCGCCGGTCGTCGAAGGAGAAGCGGTGGTGCTGGACGTCCGCAATCGGCTCGAACGGCCGGTGCTGCTTCGCATCGAGGAATCCGAATGGCCCGATACCATCGTAACGGCTGCGGACGTAACCGCGATGCAGGACTTCCGCGACCTTTTCTCCAGCGAGGTGCTCGCTGCCGGACTGGAAGTGGGCATTCAGTCGATGACCGTCTTGTTCACCGACCTCGTGGGTTCGACCGCGCTCTATTCTTCGACCGGAGATGCGCCCGCATTTCGCGTGGTCACGGAACACTTCGATCACATGCGCGCGATCGTGGAAAAATATAACGGCGCGATCGTGAAAACCATCGGCGATGCGATTATGGCGGTCTTCCGCGATTCGGGTGATTGTCTCGAAGCGGCGCTCCGCCTTCCGGCGGCAGTCGGAATGGTGAAAACGCCGGTTGGGCCGCTGCGCTTGCGCGTGGGTTTTCACAGCGGACCTTGCATTTCGATGACGGCGAACGACCGGCTGGATTATTTTGGAACCACGGTCAATCTCGCGTCGCGCTTGGAACACACCGCGGGCGGCGGCGAAGTGGCGTTCTCCGAAAGCACGAGTCGCTTTCCGCACTTAGAGGCGGTCGTTCGGCGGTACGGCTTGCACCCGATTCGAGAGGACGTCGACATCAAAGGCTTTGCGGAACCGATTGCGGTGATGCGCGTCCCCGCGTTCACATCGGGCGAAACGACGGATGGGGCGGCCGAACGAGCTGTTCCCTGAACGCCCGTGCGAAGCCGCATCTGGGTAAAGCCCTCTCATGAACGACGACGGAACGAAAACCTATGCCCCGCGAACTTGGCAGCTGCGCGGGCTGCACGGCATCTCCGACCGAACCCTCGAAACGCACTTCGAACTCTACGAAGGCTACGTCAAGAACGCGAACTTGTTGAACGAGCGACTCGCATCGTTGAGATACGGCGACAGGGCGGCCGGCACGGATCCGGGATTCGCCGAGCTGGTGCGGCGGCTTGCGTTC
>JAFAIW010000060.1 GCA_019236495.1 Vulcanimicrobiota bacterium
AAGCGGACCGCGATCGTAGCTTACCAGCATGCCGAGCTTGATGTCGCTGGCGGAGACGGCCATCGGTCGGACGGCGTTGTACCGCGCCATTTCGGGACCGTAGTAGAAAAAATAGCCGCCCACCAGCACTGCTACGACAACCAGCGCGATGACGGTCGGAATGAAGCGAATCCTCGGCATAGTCGTTACTTCGCCGCGAGATGTTCGTCGAGCACGCGATTGACCAGTGCATCGGCAAGCTTATTGTGTTCGCGCCGGACGTGCTTGAGATCCACGTGGCTGAATTCGCGCAAAAGTTTTTTCGCTTGGGCGTAGAGTGGTTGCAAGTTCGCATGTTTGACGCGATACTCTCCCGTCAACTGCTTCACCACCAGCTCGCTGTCGAGCCGTACGGCGAGGGCGTCGATGCCCAATTCGCGCGCCGCGCGCAAACCGTCGACGACGGCCGTCCACTCCGCCACATTGTTCGTTGCGATGCCGAGATAGCGCCCGACCTCGCGCAACACCTTTCCACCTGCATCGACGATCACCGCGCCGGAGGCTGCGTGCCCAGGATTGCCGCGCGATCCCCCGTCTGCCGACAGCGTTGCTTGGACCGGCAATCCATCGAACAGCGAGTCCACCCTATGCCGGTCGAAACTTCAGCGAAAGCGAGTTGATGCAGTAGCGTGTCCCTTCGGGTCCCGGGCCGTCGTCGAAAACGTGCCCGAGATGCGAGTCGCACCGTTTGCAACGAACCTCAACGCGATGCATGCCGTGACTGTCGTCGTCCAGCAACCGGACGTTTTCGCGCTCTTCGGGCCGGGTGAAGCTCGGCCAGCCGCAGTGCGAGTCGTATTTCGCATCGGAAGCGAATAACTCGAAACCGCACGCCCCGCAGAGGTACGTGCCGGTGCGGTGGTTTGCAAGCAACTCGCCGGTCCCGGGCGCCTCCGTCCCGGCCTCGCGCAAAATGTGATATTGCTCGGGCGTCAAGAGCGCGCGCCACTCCTGGTCGGTCTTTTGCATTTCGGGGACGACGTCGTGCTTCATGGCGAAATCCTTGGCCGCAGGCGGCCGCCTGCCTGCCGGAGGGCGGGACGTTTCTCGGGCGGCCTCCGAAGGGAAGATGCAGCATATGAGTTCTACGAAAACGTTCCTCTGGGCTTCATTCCTGGCCGTTGCGACGGCTCTTCCCAACGCTGCGCTCGCCGGCGGTGCGTCGAGCAAGTTTTGGGGCGAGGCGGTGCACGTCTCCACGACCAACATCAAAGTCTACAATCCGAAGGATAAACGGGCGCTGAGCTTCGTGCTCACGCCGAAATTCGACCAAGTCTTTTCGGCGGACGGCAAGACGACGTATCAAATGAAGGACGTCAAAACCGGTCAGTACGTCGAGGTCATTTACGATCAGAAGGCGCTCGGCATGCGCCATGCCGACAAGATTCTCATCATGAAGAATGACAACGAGGTAAAAGGAACCCAATAACTCACGGACGGCGCAAGACGAGCTCGGAATACGCGACGTTCAACAGGGCGGATCGCGTGACCGGGCTCGCTTTGCGTTTGCGTTCATCGATGCGGTAGAGACGGAATCCCCATTCCTCGAGTTCCGCCAAGCGCGCTTCCGGGTCGCTGCCGGCTTGCGTGAAGAACGCGGGGCAGAATTCCATGACGACCGTGAGCGGCGCCCGCCGCGAAAAAACATCACGCCCTCCGTGCAGGATCGCGGGCTCGGCGCCTTCGGCATCGATCTTGATGAGATCGATCGGCCGCGATAGCGTCGCCGCAAACGCATCCAGGGTGATGGAACGTACTTCAATCTCGCGACGCTCCGCGGCGGTCAGTTCGGGAATTTGCGCGAGGCCCCCGACGAGCGTTCCACCGCCGCGGTGACGTTCGGCCGTAAAGAAGCGCATCGAGCCTTCGCGATCGCTGACCGCCATCTCGTGGAGATTCGCGACGTTCGAGAGACCGTTGACCTCGAGATTGTCGCGCGCGAGCTGCGCGAGTGCCGGATCGCATTCGAACGCGTGCACCGCGCCGGCCGAACCGGCGCGCTGCGCCATGAGCAACGTGAAGTATCCCAGGTTCGCGCCGATTTCGACGATCGTCATGCCGGGCCGTACCAGCGTGCGCAACACCGCCTCGGTGTGCTCTTCCCACACGCCGTCGAGAATCAAATGCGGGGCGATCGAAACGTCGCGGGCATCGACGAAGAGTTTGAAGCCGTTGGCCGTTCGCGTCAGGACGCGTCCATTTCCAACGTAGACGGCCATCCGTTTCATCGTCGCCTCCGCGCGGTAAAAAAGGAGGCGCCCGCTCCCCTTCCATAAGGATTCCGCCACCAGCCGCCCCCACGGAAGGAATTGCATGCGTAAGCGCTTCCTGGTTTTGTCTTTGCTCGCCATCCTGGCTTCCTGCGGCGGCGGAGGCGGAAGCGTGCCGAGCGTTCCCGCCGGGGCGGCGGGTGGACCGGTTCAGGGCGGACACGCCACCGCAAAGGTAGTTTTCTCGATCACCGTTCCCGCCTCGCGCGGCCGCAAGCCCGCGACCGTCTCGCCGTCGACGCAGTCGGTGACCATTGCCGTAAACGGTGCTGCGCCGCAGGCGTTCAATATCGCGTTGACGGCCGCCGGCTGCGGACCGGGGAGCAGCGGTCCGGTGTCGTGCGGA
>JAFAIW010000170.1 GCA_019236495.1 Vulcanimicrobiota bacterium
CGGCAACAAAGCGATTTACGTCGCCGCGCAAAACAATGTTTGGGTCGTTAACTTGAACACGACGCAAATCACCCCAACAGCGGGGGATACTTTCGGGTTCACGACAGGGGATTGTCCGGGTACGTCGTGCACCGGTGCAGGGCCTGCGGTTTCCCCGGGTGCAGCCCGTTTCAGCTTTGGCGCGGGGAATCTACTAGGCATGGTTTTCAATCCCAGCAATGGCGTCCTGTTCTTTGCGGATCCGGGAAATGGCAAGATCCGCGGCTGGGACATCAATAATCAGCTGTTGCCACCGTACCAAGGGAACGTATTCACAGCTGTAAGTTTGCCGGGCGTGAACGGGCTTGGGTTTGCGGGAACGGGATTCAACAGCGGCGTCCTCGCAACCACCGCAAACGGGATCTATCTCTTGCAGGGCCTCGGCGGCAGCGGGACCGTGACGCCACAGTTGATCCTCGCGGCGCAAGGAGCAAGTTGCTTAGGCTCGACCGACGGGTTCATCAACGTCGCGGGAGGCGGCGCGCCGGTAAATTACGGCTTGCAGTACAACGCCAACTGGCCGGGAACGCCGCCGGGATTGTCGGCCGCGTTGCAAACCGCGATGAACGCGACGCTCGCCGATTCGGAAGCGGCGCAGCAACCGGCGAACTTCATCTCGCCGGGCACGGTCTGCAATCCGCTTGGTGTGACGTTCCTCTCAGGCAACGCGGGTGCGTTCCCGGGCGGGACGTACGTGTTCACCGAGTCGGGCAAGCTGCGCGGCTACTTGTAAAGCGGAACCGCAATCTCGACGATCGCGCCGCGCGTGTTGGTGCGATTCGAAAGCGTGATTTCGCCGCCGCAACCGTTGACGATGCGCTGCGCGATCGAAAGCCCCAGGCCCGTACCTTCGCGTCCACGCGCCGGGTCGTCGCGCCAAAACCGTTCGAACGCGTGACGTAACGCCTCATCGCTAAAGCCCGAGCCTTCGTCCGCGACGACGACGTGCGCCGTGCCGTTCCGCCCGCCGACCTCGACCTCCACCACGCCGCCGTCGGGCGAATGTTTGATCGCATTTTGCAACACGGCGAAAACGGCGCGTCGCAGATCGTCCCCGTCGCCGCGCACGACGAGCGACGGCTCGATGCGGCGCTCGACGCGAATGGCGCGCTTTGCGGCGAGCACTTCCACCCGATCGCACACGTCCTCGGTCTCGGCCGAAACGTCCGCCGAGCCGCTTTCGGCCTCGCCCGCGTCCGCGCGCGCGGCAGCAAGCAGATCGGTCGTGAGCGCTTCCAGCCGATGCGCTTCCAATAAAATGGCTTCGAGCGTGCGGCGGTATTCGCTTGCGTCGCGCTCCTTGCGCAATGCGACCTCTGCTTCGGCCCGCATCACCGAAAGCGGCCCGCGAATTTCGTGCGATGCATCGCTCGTGAAGCGGCGCTCGCGCTCGAATGCGGCTTCCAGACGGTCGAGCATCCCGTCGATCGTTGCACCGAGCGCCGTCAGCTCATCGCGTCCCGGCGGTAAGGCAATGCGCCGCGAAAGATCGTGCGCGACGATTTCGGAAGCGACGCTCGCCACGCGCCCCAGCGGTGCGAGACCGCGGCGCGCCAGCAAATCGGCGGCCAAGAGCGCAAACGCCATGACGAGTGGGATCGCAAGGGCAAAAATCCGGGCGGCCCGGCTGTCGAGATCTTGAATGTCGTCGAAGCTTCGCCAAATCAAAAGAGCGCCGTAGGCCTTGTCGCCACGCGCGATCGGCTGCGCGATCAGGCGAACGTCGCCATTCACCGTTTGAAGCTGCGCGCTTCCGGCGCCCGAAGAGAGCACTTGGCCGGCGATGGTGCGGGCCGTTGCAAGCAGCGAAGGCTCGGTGGATGTCAGTAACGCGCCGCGCACGTCGAAGATCGCCCCGTCGGCTTTCGAACCGAGGATCTGAGCGAACTGCGCTCGGTCGTCGGCGTCCAACTGAACGTTACCGTGCTTGACGTTCAAAATGGAAAGAACGGCGTTCGCTTCGGATTGCAAGCGTTGATCGAGGCTCGAGCGCGCCGACCGATCCAATATTGTCAGCGACACCGCGGCAAAAATCAAAAGGCCCGCGAGGAGCGCGCCCGCATAGACCAGCGTCAGCCGCATCCGCAACCCGCCGCCAAACCTCACGGTGTCGCCCCGAAACGGTATCCCGCGCCGCGGACGGTGTGCAACAGCGAGGGTTCGCCGTGCGGAGAGAGCTTCGCGCGCAAGCGACGCACGTACACCTCGATGATGTTTGAAGTGGTCTCGCGATCGCTTTCCCAAAGCGCGTCCTCGAGCATGGCGCGCGTGACGAGCAATCCCGCATTCCGCATGAAGTATTCCAAGAACGCCGTTTCTCGGGCCGACAACGCAATCTCCGCACCGCTACGGCGGACGCGTCGGGAAGAAAGATCCATCGTTAAATCCGAAACGTGCAATTCGTTTCGGACCGGCGCAGGATCGCGCCGGGTGATCGAGCGCAAGCGCGCTTCGAGTTCCGCAAAGGCAAACGGTTTTCGCAGATAGTCGTCTGCGCCGGCGTCCAGTCCGGCGATGATGTCTTCGACGGTGTCGCGTGCGGTCAACATCAAGATCGGTGTCGCGACACCTGCCGAACGCACCGACCGCGCGACCTCGAGCCCATCCTTGCGCGGCAACATCACGTCTAAAACGATCGCGTCGTAAGCGGCACTCGACGCGGTAGATTGACCGGCTTCTCCGTCGTGAACGACGTCGACGACGTGCCCGCTTTCGGCGAGGCCACGGCGCAAAACATCGGCTAGCGCGACGTCGTCTTCAACGATGAGAATCTTCATGGCCGTTCATTTGGGCTTCAGCTTGCGGCCCTAAGATGACTGCCGCATGAATGTCGCCGGGCTAGCGCTTCGGTACGAAAAGCTGATTGTCTTTGCGGTCGGCGCGCTGAGCATATTGGGAATTGCGGCATACGTCAGCGTTCCGGCAAGTATTTTCCCGAACATGTCGTTTGCGCGCGTCGACGTGGTAGCGACCGCAGGCGACCTGCCACCGGATCAGGTGCGCGTCGGCGTCACCTTGCCGCTGGAACGCGCGTTTCAAGCACTGCCGTCGGTGACGCGCGTTCTCGCCACATCGACGCAAGGTTCCGGCGAAGTCGTCATCGAGTTCGATCCCAAGAGCGACGTGCAAACCGATCTGCAACACGTCAACGACGCCATCAACCAGGTGCGCGCCGACCTTCCGGCGAGCTCGACGGTCGTTTCGAACGTCATCAACCCGAATAGCGAGCCCGTCGTCTCCTATGCCTTCGTATCGCAAACGATGTCGCAGACGTTACTGCGCGAGCTGATTGAGCAGAGCGTTGTCCCGCAATTCTATGGCACGCCGGGTTTGGGGCGTATTCTGGTAGCGGGCGGCCCGCAACGTGAATTTCACGTCACGCTCGATCCCGCCGCACTCGCCGCGCACGGCATTCCCGCGCAGTCCGTCGCCGACGCTATCGCTGATGCTAATACGATTTCCGCGCTTGGAGTTCGTCCGGAATACTACCAAGCCAATGTGCTGCTGCTCGATGCCGGCGTCAAAGACGCATCCGCCCTCCGTGCGATCAGCGTACCTGACGCGCAAAAGAACCCCATTCCGCTGCAGGAGCTGGGCAGCGTAGGCGTCGGCGTCGCGCCGCTGCAAAACCAGGTTTCGGTGAACGCGCAGCATGCCGTCATGTTCAACGCGTACGCCTTGGCGGGCGCGGATGCGGTAAAGATGGGCGATGCGATCGAGGCGCGTTTCGATGCGCTGGAACGGCACCTGCCCGAGGGCGTAACGGTCGCGAAGTTCTGGGATCAGACCGAGCTGGTAAAAGAGTCGCAGGCATCCTTACGCGATGCGATTCTTTTGGGCGCCCTGCTTGCAGTGCTGGTGATTTACGCCTTTCTACGAAACTTGCGAATGACGTTGATCGCGGCCATCGTCATACCGATCGCAATGTCGATTACGATTTTCGTAATGCAGCGCGTGGGCTTGACGCTCAATTTGATGAGCGTCGGCGGTCTCGCGGTGGCGGTTGGGCTGATCATCGACGATGCGATCGTCGTTATCGAAAACATTGCACGGAATCTGCGCGAACACCGCGCGCTCTCAAAGCGTGAGACGATCGTGCTCTCGATGCGCCAGCTTGGCGCGCCGATGGCCGCCTCCACCTTTACGACGGTGGTCGTATTTGTGCCGCTCGCCCTTCTTTCGGGTGTCAGCGGGTTCTTCTTTCGCGCGCTGGCGTTCACGCTTTCGGCGTCCTTGCTGGTGTCGCTAGCTTTGGCGCTGTTCGTGACGCCCCTGATTGCCAATCGCTTGATCCATAGCGCCGCGGAAGCGCACGATCGCGCCGGGTTCATCGATCGCGTGCTGGCCCGTTACGATCCGCTTTTGCAATGGGCCTTGCACAATCGTCGCACCGTTTATGCGATTTCAGGCGGCATCTTGTTGGTGACCGTCGTGTTACTGCGGGCACTTCCAAGCGACTTTCTTCCGAAACTTGACGAAGGCCAATTCGAAATTACGTACCGAATGCCGGTGGGCACGACGCTTTCGGCAAGCGATGCGGCCGCCACCGCGATGGAACGGATCGTCATGGAAGATCCCGCGGTTCGCTCCGTAGGGCGGCTCACCGGAATCGACACCAACGGCTATTCGCCGACTCCGCAGAGCGGAGGTCTGATGCGGGTGAAACTCAAGAGCGCCGGCGTGCGAGATGGCTACGAAGCCGTGGCCGATCGCTTGCGCGAACGTTTGTCGATTGCAGTCCCCGCGGCGCAATTGGACTTTCACCAAATCTTGGAAGACATGATCGACGATCTTTCGGGAGCTCCGGCACCCCTCGAAATCGACGTGCGGGGTGCGGATCAAGCGACGCTGGTCGCCACCGCCTCGACGATTGCGGATCGCCTCAGCGACGAGCGCGGCGTCACGGACGTCTTCAACGGGGTCATTTACGACGATCCAACAATTCGCGTTGCACCGGTCGGGCCGCAACTGGCGGCGCTCGGTCTGACCAGCGCGGATCTTTCGAGCGCACTGGCGGCAACCACCCAAGGCACGATTGCCACGTCGGTTCCGGGCGTCAACACGCTGGTTCCGGTGCGCGTACGCGTGGCCGGAGATTCGTCCTCGCCGGCATCGGCGACGCTCGTAACGCCCGCCGGCGCGGTCGCATTGGCCGACGTCGCACGCGTGCGCCGGGCCGGGTTGTCGACGGATATCGACGAGGAAAACGGGCAGCGCGTGGTACGCGTCGTTGCAAACTCTACCGGTGTCAGCCTCTCGGGCGCGGTCGCGTCGATTCGCAGCGTCTTGCGCCGCACGCCGCTTCCGCCGGGCTATACTGCGACGATCGGCGGACAATATCGCACGCAACAGCAGTCGTTTCGCGAATTCGTGGTGGTGATCGCCATTGCGGTGGCGCTGGTGTTCGCGGTGATGCTCGGAACGTTTCACTCTTATCGCCTGCCGCTCGTCATCCTCACGGCAATTCCGCTCGCGCTCATCGGCGTTGCGCTCGGTCTCTTTCTCACCCGCACACCCTTCAACGTCTCTTCGTTTATGGGGCTACTTTTGCTCGTAGGAATCGTCGTGAAAAACGGCATTTTATTGATCGACGTGGCAAACCAACGCCGGCTTGCGGGCGATGACGTCACGGTCGCGCTGCGCGTTGCCGGGCGAACGCGCTTGCGTCCGATCGTGATGACGACGTTCGCCGCCATCGGCGGGCTCTTGCCGCTCGCGCTCGGCCTTGGTTCCGGCGCCGAAATGGAGCGCCCGCTTGCGATCGCCGTCATCGGCGGTTTGTCGACGGCCACGCTGTTCACGCTGATCGTCATCCCGGTGTTGTACGCGGGATTTGCGGGAAGTGTGCGCGTCGGAGAGGACGCGTAACGTGGTTCACGCACTGATCCTAGCTGCCGCAACCGCGTACCCGACGGCATTCTCCGCGCTCAGCGTGAAAGCCGCCGAAGCACTGGCAATTACAAACTCACCGGACGTGCGCGGCGCCGCCGCGCGCGTTGCGCAAAGTGAAGCGGCGCTGGCCGCCGCGCGCGGCTCGGTCGGACCGGCGGCCTTCGCAAACTACTCGCAATCGCCGCAAGCCGGCTTGACGAACAATACCGTCCTGCAGCAATTAACGACGGTTGGAGCGCAGGTCACGATGGGTGATTTACTCTCATACACTCCGCAGGTTCAGGCTGCGCAAGCGGCGCTGCGCGGCTCGCGCGCCGATTTGCTGTCGGCGCAAGCAACGGAACGCACGAAGGTGCTCGCCTTCTACTATGACGCGTTACGCGCCGTTGCCACATACGACGTTCGCGCGACGGCGCTCTCCGTCGCTCAAGCCGATCGCCGCGCGGCGCAGGTACGCTTTGACGCGGGCGACGCGCCCCGGCTCGATGTCGTTCGTGCCGCCGTAGCGGTCGCACGAGCGACCGCGGATTTGGCAACCGCGCAGGCCGAACGCGATAACGCGCTGGCGGCCTTGGGCGTCGAAACCGGAATGCCGGCGGGAACCTTGAGTGCGGTTGCATCGACGCCGCCGCAAACAACCGTGCCGACTCCGGAATCGGCGGTGCGCCGCGCGCTCGAGTTGCGGCCCGAGATCGCATCCGCGCAGGCCGCGGTGAAAACGGAACGCGCGGCCGTCTCGAGCGCGGCACTTGCCGTCTTGCCGGCGGTCACCGCGCAGGTGGGATATACGCACGGTACCGACACCGGCATTCCGGTTGCGGGCGCGAGCGCGAACGTGACGGTGACGTTGCCCCTTTCGGCGTCGAGCGTTTCACGCACCGATCTCGAGCGGGCTCGTTTGACCGAGGCCGAAGCAAAGCTCGCCGCGCAAGAGCGCGAGATCACCGTCGACGTCGCCGCTGCGGTGCGCACTTTTGATGCGGATCGTCGTGCATCCGACGCGGCGCGCGCCGCGCGCATCGCGGCAGAAACGGAGCTCGCGGCGACCGAGACCGGGTATCGCAACGGCGCAAGTTCGAGCTTGGACGTTGCGTCCGCTCGGCAAACGTATAACGAAGCCGTGCTCGACGAACTGTCGGCCTATTACGCTCAGATGGAGGCACAAGAGACGCTCGACGTGCTGATGGGCTCGTGATGCAACGCCGCATACTGTGGGTGGCGCTCGCGGCGATCGTCGTGGCCGCCGCCTTCTTGGTCCTGCGCGCGCGCCAGCAAACGTCCACGCAAGAAGCCGCACCGCAAGTCGCGCTGGCGACCGTTCGGTTTGGCGACTTTGCAGCGCGCGTCAATGCGTACGGTCGCGTCGGTGCGCCGGCCGGCGCGCAATCGCGACCCGCATTTGCCGTTCCGGGGATTCTTGCGGCGGTGGAAGTTCGCGTTGGGCAGCGCGTCAACGCCGGCGATCCGCTCGCGCGGCTCGACACGCGCGGTCTTTGGATAGCGGCGCAGCAAGCGCAGGCGGATGCGGCGGCGGCGGCCGCCGGCTACGGCGGCGGTGCGATTCCGAGCGCACAATTGCGGAGCGCCCAAGCCAAGCTTTCCGCCGCCACCGATCGCGTTCGCGCGCTCGCATCGCAAGGCAGCATCAAGTTGCAAGCCGACCGCCAAGCTCTCGATCGCGCGCAGCGGCTGTACGCGGCCGGAGTCGCCGCGCGTAAAGACGTCGATGCGGCACAAGCGCAGCTCGAGAGCGATCAGGCGGACTACAACAGCCGCGGCGGCGCACAACTTGCGCAAGCGCAGGCCGACGAAGCAGCGGCGGCCGGCGATCTGCGCGTTGCGCAGGCCCAACAGACGGTGCTCGGCGCGCAAGCCGAAAGCGCGCAAGCGCGAGCCGCCGCCGCGCAACGCGATTATGCGAACGGCACGCTCTACGCGCCCGCGGACGGCGTGGTGACCGCGCTCTATAAACACGTGGGTGAAAGCGTCGATGCAACCACGCCCGTCGTGGCCCTCGGTCCGTCCGAACCAAACGCGGTCACGCTCGACGTGGCAGCCGCGGACGTGCGCCGCGTGAATGCCGGCGATCCCGTGTCGCTCCGGTTGGCGGATGGACGCTCCACCGCGGCGGGGCGGGTTACCGGAGTGGCGCGAGCGGTCGACCCAACGACGCAACGCGCGCTCGTCGTGGTCGACGGAACTCCGTCGGGGGCGAATGCGGGTGACGCGGTCGAAGCTTCGATTCTCGTCGCGCACGAACGCGGATTGCTGGTACCTCAAACCGCGGTCGTTCAAGATCCGCAGAGCGGCGAGACCGTCGTCTTTGTACGCGTGAAGAAGGACGGCGAGGAAAAGTTCGCGCAGCGCGTCGTTCACGTGCTCGACTCCGATGGGACGACTGCCATGATCGCCGGCGTGCACGCGGGCGAACGCGTCGCCGCGCAAGGAGCATTTCAACTCCTCGCCCCGTCAGGTGGCGGAGACTAAACTCGCTCGCTCGAAGGAGCGTCGGCAACCCTTCCGGCACACGCTTCCATCTTTCGTGTTGCCGCAGTAAAATGGTCGCATGTCGCTCGACCGGCCGGCTTTTATCGCCGGGCTCGTTGCCGTTCTCGCCGCGCCGTCGGCGAAGCCCGCGCCTTCGCCCTCACCGGCGCCTTCCGATGACGGGCCGAAGATCTGCACGCACAATAGCGCGCTGCCGTACGATCGCCCCATCGGACTGAAGATGCGGGTCTTGGACGGACCGCAATTTTCGCTTGTGGAGCACCGCGGTCACCCCGTGCTGCTCGTCATGTTTGCGACGTGGTGCGCCCCGTGCAACGAGGAGATGCCGCATATCGTCAACATCGCGCAAAGCTACGAGGCGGCGGGCCTCTACACTGTCGCGGTAAACTTTCGCGAAAAGGACAACCCGGTTCGAGACTTTCGCAAGAAGTTCGGGATAACGTTTCCGATTGCCATGGACGAGGACGGGGCATTCACCGATGTACTGCAAGGTGGGAACGGCAGCATTGGAATCCCGTCGCTGCTGTTGATCGACAAAGCCGGGTATTTGTCGTGCTACACCGCGGGCGGCCTCGACGAAGCAACGCTGCGCGACGCAATCGCGAAACTGCTTTAGTGCGTCGGCGTCGGGCGCGGATGCGGCGGGAACGTGCTCGGCTGCGGCGGGGGCGCGAACGTGCGCGGCGGGGGCCGCATCGGTTCGGGGGTTGCACTCGGCGGGAGATTGTCGAACGCCCGCGCCCAGCGATCGATGGTTAGGATCAAATTGCCGTTGAGCTTCGTGAGGTATCCGCGAACCACAAAACGGCCGGCGGCGTTGTTCGTCGCAATGCGGTGATCTAAGGTTATCGTGCCGCTCGAATCGACGACTTCAACCACCGTTCCTGACGGTGCGAGCGTGCCGCCTACCGTCACCGAGGCGTCGAGCGCCTGTGTTTTCGCGTATGAGATTGGAACGGGCGGTGAGAACGGCAACGACGTGCTCACCGTCGGACGGTAGTTTTCGTCCGCCAGCGTGGCGTGCAACGTATACATTCCCGGTGCCAGGCTGCGGCGATCGGGAAGCAGTCCGTCCCAGACTTGCGTCACCAGCGTCGTGTTCCCGGGCGGAAAAAGGACGTGCCGCTCCACCGGCGGCGCGGTGTGCGTGGCCGCCCAATCCCAAAGATCGGCACCTGTCGGCGAGCTCACGCGAATATCGTACGTATCGGTCGTCGAAAACACCGCGTTGATCGCGCGCTTTGAGGCATTGTGCACGGTGAGCGTGATGTTGACCGGCTCGAGCAAGTCGAGAGTCGCGCGTTTGACTTCCACGTACATCGACAACGGGCTCGTCGCGCCGATGAGAGCGATAAAAAGTGGGAGCAGCGCCAGGCGTACCTTCATCGTCCGTTTCTCAAGACGCGCCCCGGGCGCGCACCGGTGAGGCGCCCGTCCGCGACGACCGCGCATCCGTTCACATAGACGCGCTCGATTCCTACCGGGAACGCATACGGCTGCTCGTACGTCGCAGTGTCGCGAATCTGCGCCTCGTCGAAGACCACCAAATCCGCGAAGCCGCCGAGTTCGATCGTTCCGCGCTCGGCCAAACCGAAGATCTGCGCCGGGAGCCCGCTCATCCGTCGCACCGCCTCTTCGAGCCCGAGCGTGCGCCGCTGCCGCACGAATCGTCCGAAAATTCGCGGAAAAGTTCCGAACGTGCGGGGGTGCGGCACGCCGCGCGCGGTCGGGCCGTCCAGGGCGCGAATCGAGGCGTCGCTGCCGATTGCCGTAAAGTTTGCGGATAGGACGGTCGCGACGTCGTCCTCCGTCATCGTGAAGAAAACGGCTTCCACGTCGAGCTCTTCCTCATCGAGCAATCGCAACGCCGCGCGCTGCGGCGACATCCCCCACTGCTGCGCGATGTCATCGAGGCGCATCCCCGCCAGCGCGGCGTTGCGGTCGGAGCCGACCGACGTCACCATAATGTCGTGCCACGTGGCGGCGTAGCGCAATGAGAGTGCGAAGGCGATGGCGAGCGCCCGCTGCGGATCGCGCAATCGCTCCAGTGTTGCTTGCGTTCCGCCGTCGCGCACGTCATCTGGAAGGATCGTTGCGAGCTCCGTCCAGCTCGCCACGTATGGGTAGACGTCCGCAAACGCGCGTGTACCGCGGGTCCGCGCGGCATCGATGCGCTCGAGCGAGCGATGGA
>JAFAIW010000235.1 GCA_019236495.1 Vulcanimicrobiota bacterium
GCACCGCGGCATCCGGAGTCGCACGAAGACGTTTCAAATCTCCGCGCTCACCGAGCCACAGCTCCGCGCGCGGCTCGCAGAACGCCTCGCGTGAGCGCGCATTCACCGGTGCGTCTGGCGCTGCGTATCGCGCTGGTGGCGATCGGCCTTGCGTGCATGACGCGTGCCCTCGCACTTTCACGTATCGCGCCCGTAACGCCGCCCATTGCGCGTGCGACGCGAAGCACCGCCGTTCCGCGCCCCATCGCAGCGACGCCACGCCCCGTCATTGCAAGTCCGCACGCGGTCGGCGCAGCTCCGCTCAGCGTGCCGCGCCCGGCGTTCAATCCGGCGCCTGCTGTGGTCGTCGCGCGGGCTCGCGTCGCCGTCGTTTCAACGCCGTCGTTGCCTCGCGTGCCGGCGACGTGTGCGGCATTCAACGCGGCATCCGCCGGAACGGCCGCAATCGCGCTCGCGCAGTACGCGAGCGAGCGGACGATCGCGGCGTTGCAAACGAACGCGTTCGTGGAAAGCGCCACCTTCTCTGCCTGCCGCTGAGGCGGCGCTCGGTCGTCCGTCGAGCTTTCCGATCGACGGCTGCGCTACAAAACCCGCCTTTTCGGGTAGCATGAGCGACGCACCCGAGAGGAGAGGCCTTAGGTCATGACCATTCAGCAAAAGATTCTTGGAGCCACGGCCGGCGTCGCGCTCGTTGCAATATGTGCGCTTCTTCCGTCCGCGGTCGGCGCGCAGAGCGCCCCCGAACCCGCAGCATCGACCGCGCCGAGCGATACGACGCCGCCGGCGAGTCAACCCGTAACGCCCCCGACGACCACCACGCCGACCACGACACCGTCAACGACGACGATGCCGAGTACGACGACGATGCCGTCGGACAACACGATGGGCCCAACCACCGTTCAAGCCGCCCAGCCGGGTCAGTTCGTCTCGCATCCGCCGACGGACGATGCATGGTTGCAGAAATTCAACCGGCGTACCAGCGCAAACTCAGGCAATAGCGCGTACGTGACGCGCCATCGCAAACCGATGACGTCGCAACCTCCCCGCTAGAAGGGACAGGAAACCGGCACAAAGGGCTCCGCACCGCGGAGCCCTTTGCGTTTACCAGGGGAGGGCACCAGGCGCCCGAAGAGGACGCCATGACGACTTCGATCGACCGCTCCGCCACGCAAGCACCCGTCAACGTTTGGAACATGGCGCAACGCCAACTCGACGAGGTGGCGCGCCTCATCGGCCTGAGCGACTCCATCCATGAGTTTCTGCGCGAACCAAAGCGGGTGCTGGAAGTCTCCGTCCCCGTCCGAATGGACTCCGGCGATTTGCGGTTGTTTCGTGGGTATCGCGTGCAGCACAACATGTCGCGCGGTCCCGGGAAAGGCGGCATTCGCTTCCATCCCGACGTAACGCTCGACGAAGTCAAAGCGCTCGCGATGTGGATGACCTGGAAATGCGCGCTCGTGAACATCCCGTTCGGCGGTGCAAAGGGCGGCGTGATCTGCGACCCCAAGAACATGTCGCCGTCGGAACTCGAGAACCTAACGCGCCGCTTCACGACCGAAATTTCCATCATCATCGGCCCCGAGAAAGACATCCCTGCACCCGACGTTTACACGACGCCGCAAATCATGGCGTGGATCATGGACACGTTTTCGATGCAACACGGGTACTCGATTCCGGGCGTCGTCACCGGGAAACCGATCGCCATCGGCGGATCGCTCGGACGCGACAAGGCCACGGCCCGCGGCTGCTTGTTCGTGGTCGACGAGGCGATGCGCGTCATCGACCGGCCGATCGAGGGCGCGCGCGTGGCGATTCAGGGCTTTGGAAATGCCGGCCTGCACGCCGCGGAATTGATGACCGAACGCGGATATCGCGTGGTCGCGGTGTCCGATTCGCGCGGCGGCGTCGCGAATGCGAAAGGTCTCGACGTCAAAGGCTTGATCGCATACAAGGAAGAGACCGGCGCGGTGGCCGGATTCGGCGGCGGCGAAAGCCTGAACAACAAAGACGTTCTTGAATACGACTGCGACGTTCTCGTCCCGGCCGCGCTCGAGAAAGTCATTACGAAAGACAACGCGCCGAAGATCAAAGCGAAGATCGTCGCCGAAGCGGCCAACGGTCCGACGCTGCCGGAAGCGGACGATATCCTGTTCGATCGGGGGATTCTCGTGTTGCCCGACATTTTGGCGAATGCGGGCGGCGTCACGGTTTCATACTTCGAATGGGTCCAAAATCTGCAAGAAAATTTCTGGGAAGAAGACGAAATCACGCCGCGCCTGAAGATGAAGATGACCCGCGCGTTCCGCGAAGCGCACGAAAAGGCCACCCGTTACAAAATCGACATGCGCAAGGGCGCGTACGCCGTTGCCGTCAGCCGTGTGGCGGAGGCGACGAAACTGCGCGGCCTCTATCCGTAGCGACCCATGCTGCCGGTCACGCTGCTCGCCGATCTCGCGCCTTTGCGGCACGTGGTCTACGCGTTCACCGTCTCCATTCAATCCGAACGGACGGTGCATGCCTCGGGACTATCGAGCGGCGATCCGGGATCGGGACAACTCCCGAGCGGGATTGCGACCTTCAACGGCGCGGTGTCGGACCGCGGGACGATCACGGTCGACGTCTTGCAAGCCGCCGGTGACGGTGGTTTGGTGGTGCGCGTGAGCGAGGACGCGCGCGAGGAGCGAACGGCGAAAGCGGCCGATTGCGCGGTCTACGGCGAGCGGGCGCAAGCGCTCTGCGGCAGCGATCAAAAAGTCAACGACGAGGAACTCGACCTCCTGCAGTCTATCGGACGGTTTTTCTTTCAACCGGAGCGCTTGGATGAAAAACAGCATTGGCGCGTCGACGTAACCAGCGGCCCGTATTCCGACGCAGCGGATTTCAGCGTCCAATCGCGTCAGGGCGACGTGATGCAAATCGGCCTGGAGCGCGTCGGAAAGGCCGCGGGGGCCCAACCGTACACCAACGTTTCCGACGGAACGATCACGTACGATTCCGCCTTGAGCATCCCAACGAAGATCGTCGAACACACCGTCACGCGCAGTCACGTCGGCATGGGTCAAGACGACAAGGTCGACACGTACGTGACGCTCTTGCTCCAAGCCGACTCGATGGGAGCGCGCGCACCCTGAGCCTTCGAACGTTCGCCAGCGACAACAGCGCGCCGGTGGCCCCCGAAATTCTCGAAGCAATCGCGGCCGCAAACGCGGGCGATGCGGTTTCGTACGGCGACGACGAGCACACGCGCGCCGCGGTGAAACGCTTTCGCCAAATCTTCGGAAACGATACCGAGGCGTTTTTCACATTCAACGGTACCGGAGCGAACGTGGTCGCGCTCAGCTGCGTCCTTCGACCGTGGGAGGCGGTGCTTTGCCCGGCATTCGCGCACTTGCAAACCGACGAATGCGGGGCGTTTGAACGCTTTACGGGCTGCAAAGTCTTGCCGATCGAGTGTCCCGATGCCAAGGTGCGGATCGAGGATTTGCGGCCGTACGCGGGCCGGACGCCGGACGAACATCACGTGCAGCCGCGCGTTCTTTCGATCTCGCAATCGACGGAATACGGCACCCTGTACGAACCGTCCGAGTTGCGCGACCTCACCGCTTTCGCGCACGAGCAGGGTTGGTTCGTGCACATGGACGGCGCACGCATCGCCAACGCCGCCGCCGCATTGGGTTTGGGCCTACGCGCGGCAACGCGCGATCTCGGGATCGACCTACTCAGCTTCGGCGGCACGAAAAACGGCCTGCTCGCGGGGGAAGCGATGCTCTTTTTCGGCGTTCCGCTCGATCCGCAAACCGTGCACTATGCGCGCAAGCAGGGCATGCAGTTGGCCTCCAAGATGCGTTACATCGCCGCGCAATTCAACGCGCTGCTCGAAAACGACCGCTGGCATCACTACGCTTCGCATGCGAACGCGATGGCGCGCCGGCTCGAAGCGCGCGTGCGCGAAGTTCGCGGCGTTCGCATCACGCGGCCGGTGCGATGCAATGCCATCTTCGCGACGCTGCCGCGCGAAGCAATCGCGCAAATCCAGGAGCGCTTCTTCTTCTACGTTTTCGATGAGAGCCTGCCGGAAGTACGCTGGATGACCCACCACGCCACGACCGAGGACGACGTCGACGCGTTTGCGCGATCGATCGAAGACGCGCTCTCCGTCTACAAGTCGTAGGCCATCGCGGCCAATTCGCCCATCGTCTGACCCGCGACCGCAGTGACCGCGGCGTCGTCTTTGACGTCGAC
Source organism: Vulcanimicrobiota bacterium (assembly GCA_019236495.1). Taxonomy (GTDB): domain Bacteria; phylum Vulcanimicrobiota; class Vulcanimicrobiia; order Vulcanimicrobiales; family Vulcanimicrobiaceae; genus JAFAIW01. Next base: position 4,243 of record JAFAIW010000235.1, read on the forward strand.
GTTATTGACGTAAACCGCGAAGGCAATGTGCCGGCCGTGCCGGCTCGTGACGTATCCCGCCAAGCCTTTGGCGCTGACCGTCACCTTTCGGTTGAGCAGGTCGGGTTGGTCGTCGGTCCCGGTCTTTGCGTGCACTTTCCCGGCGGCCGGCGAGTGCGTTTGGATGTTCCAAAGCGTGCCGTCGACCCCTAAGATCGGCAAGCCGCGATAGAACGCCGCGAATTGCGTGTTGGTCCGCATGTATTGGAGATACGCAACCATGAATTCCGGCGTGAAAAATGCCGTACCGGCGCCGTCCGCGGCGGACGAGCCGTCGAGCGAAAGATGCGCTCCGGTCAAGAAATCGCGTTCTACGTCGAAGCCGCTTTGCACCACGTCGTGCGTGGCGTGCGCTTTGTAGACGCCCAGCCAGTAAATTCCCAGATCGGCATGCAAGTTTTGGCTGACCTTCAAGGTAATCTTCACATCTTCGCTGAGCGGCGGCGAGACGTGTTCCGCCACGACCGCACCGTCGGTGTACGCGGACTTCAAGGCGCTGAAGTCCGGCGGCGCGGCAGCCGTGGGCGCGCGAACCGTCACGCCGGCCGCTTGCAGGGCCTCGGTCAGTGCAACTTGCGCGAACGCGCTGGGCGTGGGTACGGCGTATGCATTGAGTTGCGCCGGATCCCCGGCTGGAATCGTGCCGCCGACGGTCACCGTGCGCGTTCCGTCCGCGGCGGCGACGTCGGACACAAAGTTCACGTTCGCTGGCCTGCCCTTCGCGGTGGTCGTCACCTGATTCACGAAGTGCACGTAACCGGTTTGCGGCGAGACGTTCATCGTGGCTGCGCTGCCCACGGACGCTCCCGGACCGATGGTAACGTCGACCACGTTGTCGTTCACGACGATCGGGGAAATCGTCGTGCCGGTGCCGCTCTCGCGATCCCCTTCCGGAAACAGCGTCGCATCGACCAACACGCGCCCGTTGAGGGTTTTCACGCGCTGCGCGATCGCATTCGCAAGCTCGTCGATCACCGCGAGCGGATTGCCGGGAACCGCGTCGCCGTCGTACGCGTGGTCCTCGTTACGAAACGCCAGCGTCCCATCCGGTTGAATCCGGTTCGAAAGGTCCGGATCGCCCGATCCGACGAGCACCAAGTCGCCGTCGAGCACGCCGCTGCGGATCGGAGCGGTGGCATAGACGCGCGTATGAAAGCGAAAGTCCGGCCCCAGGACCGAGAGCACCGTTCCCTCGGTGACCAGCTTTGTGGTCGAAGCGGGTGCAAAGAATTTTTGGGCGTCGTGCACGTAAATCGGCCGCTTCGCGTCGAGATCGTAGAATTCGACTCCGAACGAAGCGTGAACGAATTCCGGCCGCTTCAAGACCGCATCGACGCGCTGTGAAATCGATTGCTGCGCGCCGGCCGGGAGCGGCGCGAGCGCCCACAAAAGGAGCGCCCCGATGACGTGTGCCTTCATGCGGCCTCAATGCGCCTTCGCGCACTCGGCCGCCTGCTATCAGGTGCGGGCGCGGTGACGCGGGCCGAAAATGCGTTCGACGATCGAAACGATCGCCATCCGAACGTCGACCAGTCGTTTGATGTAGCGGTTCTTCTCCTCGAGCGCTTCCTGGAGAAGTGCGATCTCGTCTTGCAAGCGCGCGATACGAGCATCGCGCGCGGCCATCGCTTCCGTCAGCGCTTCGCCCGCTTGGCGGCGCGTCTCCAACAGCGCCGCCGGTACGTCCGAGGCGACGTCGTTTAGGCGCGTGTCGATTGCCTGCCGAAGGGCGCGGAGCTCCGCCATCGCGTCGGATTGTTCGGACACGTGGCTTCCTTTTCACTGTGCCCTGCGACGCCCCTGGTTCTTAGAGTTTTTTGATGGCGCGGCGGTTTCGGATGCCTGCTTCGCGTGATACGGTGAACCCATGAAACGCCGCACCCTTTTCGTGATGACTCTCTGTGCCGTCGCCTCGCTTCTGCGCGCGGCTTCGTTTGTGAGCGCTGCGGTACCGGATGCCGCGATGTTTCGCGGCAATGCCGCGCACCTCGGCACGTACGACGGGCCCGCGCCGCTCCTCGACCGGGTTGCATGGCGGTTTCGCACGGGCGGACGCATCGTTTCTTCCCCAACGGTCTTCGGCGGGGCCGTCTACGTGGGCAGCCGCGACGGCTATCTCTACGCGATCGCCGCCAAAACCGGTACCCTGCTTTGGAAGTTTCGCACGAAGGGGGCGGTGAATTCCACGCCGGCCGTTTCGGATGGGCGCGCGTACTTCAGCAGCCTTGACGGAAACGTCTACGCCGTCGACACCGCGGACGGACGCGAAGCCTGGCGCTTTCGCACCGGCGGCGAACGGCGGTTCACCGCACCCGGAATTCACGGGATTCAACCGGCGCACGAGATGATGGCCGATCCGTTCGACGTCTTTCTCTCTTCGCCGGCCCTCGACGGCGGCGTGCTCTTCATCGGAAGCGGCGACCACAACGTCTACGCGCTGGATGCGGCGACCGGGCGCGTGCGCTGGAAATTCACGACCGGAAACGTCGTGCACGCCTCGCCCGCGGTAGCCGGCGGCATCGTCTACACAGGAAGCTGGGACCGCTACATGTACGCGCTCGACGAGCAAACCGGGGCGCTGCGATGGAAGTTCATCACGGGCGACGATCGCACCATTTACAATCAGGTGGGTATCGCGGGCTCGGCCGCCGTCGCGAACGGGATCGTGTATTTCGGCTGCCGCGACAGCACCTTCTACGCACTCGACGCGCGCGACGGACACTTGCGCTGGAAACACGACGAACACGGAAGCTGGGTCATCGCCTCTCCCGCGATTCGAAACGGAACCGTGTACTACACCGCCTCGGACGAACGGAAACTCTTCGCGCTCGACGCCTCGACCGGGAAAGAACGGTTTGAAGTACCGTACGGTGCTTACAGCTTTTCTTCGCCCGCGCTGGCAGGCAACGTTGCGTTCTTTGGGACTTCCGACGGACGCTTTTACGGCGTCGACGTGCGGAGCGGAAAAGTCGTTGCGAGGTTTTCGACCGATGCTTCTCGCCGGAATCTCACGCAGCATCTCGACGCCTCGGGCAATCTCGATCTCAACGGTTTCTTCACCGATCCGACGCTCGACGGAGCGTTCGTCGGATTGAACGAGCTGTATGCCCTCGGATCGATTTTCGGTTCGCCCGTGGTTTCCGGCGGGACCCTCTTCATTGGCGCGACCGACGGGGTATTGTACGCGTTGCGCTAGGCGAAACGGCGCGACGGAGGGAACAGACGCAGGCATGATGCGTCATCTGCTTGCCGCGTTCGGGTTGGGTGCAATCGTTTTCGGCGTCGCGCTCGTTCTGCGCACCGGCGCAACCGCCGCCGCGGCCGACGCCAACGCGGGCGCAAAGCTCGTCGCGAATTCGAGCTGCGTCGCATGTCACGGCGCCAATCTCAAAGGCGGAGACGGCCCGGCGTTGTACGGAATCGAACACCGCCGCAGTGCCGCGCAAATCGCCGCCGCCATCGAAAATCCGAAACCGCCGATGCCCCGGCAAAACTTCACGACCGCACAAGTGCAAGATATCGTCGCATATCTTTCATCACTTGATGGCGGCCTCGATCGCTCCGCGCCTACGGTTCGGCTCGATCCCGCTTCTCCTTCCGACC
>JAFAIW010000132.1 GCA_019236495.1 Vulcanimicrobiota bacterium
CGTCGCGACCGACAACGGAACGGCAGCGGTCGCATCGTCGCTCACGCCGATTGCGGGCGGGCTCTTCATGCTCAACCCGGCAGTGCCGGCAACGAACAAAGCGGTCGCGATTCAAAACACCAGCGGCGACTACATCGCGTATAAGGCTCCCGAAGGAGTCGCGAAAGTCGAAGCCGGCGTGAACGGCGCGACGTACCTCTACGTATTCGAGAACAACAACATCATCGCGGTCGACCCGCAGGTCACCGGCGGTGGTGCGCTCGTCACGGTGGGCGGCGGCAGCGGCGCGTGCGCGGCTGCAAACTCGTGTTACCTCGCCGAGCAAATCTCGAATCTCACATACGCAACCGGATCGACCGCGCCGAGCTTCTCGAGCGTGACCGGTATCGGCGTCCTTGTGAGCGGGACGAAGTTGATCTTCGCGGATCCCGGCAACAACCGGATCGCGTCGATCGACGTGAGTACCTGCGGACCGCAAGCAAGTGGATCGAATCTCGGCGCGTGCACGGTCACGACCGTAGCGTCGGGCCATCCGTTCATCGGACTCGGCTTGGCGCAAGGCGGTACGAACTACGTCGCGACCGATACGACGGGACAAATCTACCTGATCAACGGCAGCACCGTCTCATCGTTCGGATTGACGACGGGTTCAGTGCAGGACGGCGCGCTCGGCGTCGTTGCGCCACCCGCGGCGACCACAACGGCCGCACCGTATCTCGTGCAGGGGAATGCCAACAACTTCTTCAGCACGACGGCCACGTTCACGCCGACGGTTCCGTACAACATCCTGCCGTTCGCGGCCACCGCTCCGGTCTTCAATGTTGCGCCGAATGCAGCGCTGAAGATTCTGGCGGATACGTCGAACGGAACGATCGTTGCAACGGCACCGGGTTCCGTGAAAGCACCGTTCGGTATCGTCTGGCTGCCGGCCGCGCAGGTTCCGCCTGCCAGCCCGGCGCTGACGCCCGACTCCTACATCTTCGCCGACAACGGAAACGTTCGTACCCTAATTCCGTAACGAAGCGAAGCACGTAAAGGTGAAGAGGCGGTCTACGGACCGCCTCTTTCTTTTTCCGAATTCCGTCGATATTGTACAGAGAAATCGTGAAAAGGACGCAGACTACTCCGGCGCGACGCGCGTGGGCTCTCATAGGAGCCTACGCGATCCTCGCATTGCTCGGCATCGCCGATGCGCTGTTCAACCAAATTCACGTCGGTGCGCTGGTCGTCATCCCGCTGCTTCTCATCGCGTATTATGGTGGGGTTCCACTCGCGTTAGCGACCGGCGTCATTTCGGCCGTGCTTTTCGCGGCGCTCGATCACGACATCTTCCACACCGGCCGAAATCCGCAGGCGATCCTTCCCATCGACACGGGGATCTTGGTGATCACGTTTCTTGCAATCATTCTCTTGGTGAATCGCTTTCAGAAAATGACGCTGGAAAAAGCCCTCGTCGAGGAAGAGGTGCGCTCGCTGCGTGACTCCGTCGAGCGCGATCCGCTGACCGGCATTCCGAATCGGATCGCGTACGAGGAGCGTTTGGATCGCACGATTCGTTTGGCGCATCAAGTGCAGCGCCGCTGCGCGGTGCTCTTTGCGGATCTCGACGGCTTCAAACCCGTCAACGACCGTTTCGGTCACGACACGGGCGATCGCATTCTGATCATGGCGGCCGAACGCTTGACGCGCGCGGTTCGTTCCGAGGATATGGTGTCGCGCATCGGGGGCGACGAGTTCGCAGCAATTCTGAAAGACGTCGAAACGCGCGACGAAGCCGAAAAGATCGCTGAGAAGATGGAACGAATTTTCGAAACGCCGTTCTCCTACGCTGGAAACGCGCACGAGGTCGGCATTACCGTGGGCGTCAGCATTTATCCCGACGACGCCGGCACTCCATTGGATCTGCTGCGCGACGCCGATGCGCGCATGTACGCCCGCAAACGCGCCAAGCGTCTAACACATTAGACATCGTGATTTGTATGGAGCGAGCATAGCGGTCGGGCTTCAGAAAGTTTCCGACTTTTCGCGCCTTGCCATGGATGGCAATTTCAAAGCTTGCTCTGCGCGAAAAGCGGACAAGCAGAAAGCGCACACGAGGTGCGCTTTCGAGCGACTTTCTGAAGCCTGAGTGCTACGCGAGCGGTTTACCAGCCGCCGCCGGAGCCGCCGAAGTCGCCGCCTCCGCCGCCGAAATCACCGCCGCCGAAACCGCCGCCGCTGAAGTCGCCCCCGCTGGCGCCGCCCATGTCGGCTTGTCCGGCATCGGATGCAAACGCGCCGGGATCCGAAGGCGCGCCCCCGCCCCAGCTACCGCCGGAATCGGCCGCTCCGCCACCGCCTCCGCCGCGGAACATCTCGTTGCCGAGCCATGCGCCGCCGAGTCCGCCGAGCAACCCGCTCCAAAAGCTTCCGCCGCCGCCGTATCCGGGACCATAGCCGTAGCCGCCGCCGTAACCCGGACCCGGCGCGCCGCCCGGCGGCATGCCGCCACCGTAATAGCGCGGCCCGCTCATCGAGCGCAGCAGCGAGCGGATGATGAAATATCCCACGAGGGCAATGACGATCCACCAAAACATGGTTAGGTGTACTCCTGAAGACGACGTCGTGCGCACGCGATTCGGCGAAAGCGCGGGCGCGTTGGCGTTTCCGCCGGCCGGTACCGAATTCGCGCGATATTGATAAACTTGGATGATGCTCGTAACCGCATTGGTGATTCCGCTGTCAAAGCTTCCGGCGCGGAACGAGTCCTCCATTGCGGTTCGAATCGAATCCATCGTGTCGGCGTTGAACGCGCCGCTTGCAACGCCGGCGCGATCCGGTACGAGCATGTCTTGGCGGTCGTCTTTCGCAATGTAAATCAACACGCCGTCGACTTGCAATTGCGAAAATGCCGCACCGGCTGCGGTGTACAAGCGTTGGCCCTGTAACGACGGGACCGTCTCGACCACGACCTCCTTGCCGGTCTGTGCATTGAAAGATGCAATACGGCTATTCAGGCTCGAAACTGTTTCCGGCGAGAACATGGAAGCGTTATCCAGCACGTAACTGGTGCGCGCGAAGGCCGGCGTGGCCGCCAGCCCCAGCGACAGCGCGAGGGTGGCAATGCCGACGAAGCGTTTCATGAAGTTCAGACTCCTCCGACCCCTAGTACCGCGGGGCGCAGCGTTGGTTTCTACTGTCCGCGACTGAAAAATATGAACCCGATGCCACCGACGATACTGAAAATAAAGAGAAAGAGGAAGATCCAGACCCCGAGCTTGACCAGGGCCTGCTTCCGGCGGCGGGCCGACCGCGTCTGCGGGGCTCGCCTCACGAGGACTGCGCGCGCCGCTCCTGGGCGCTGGCCCAGAGGCGCTCGAGGTTGTAGAACTGGCGCTGTTCGGGGGTGAAGACGTGAACGACCACCGGCCCGGCGTCGAGGAGGATCCAGTTGCCGTCGGCATGGCCCTCGATTCGTGCGATTTTGCCGCCGCTCGCTTTTACGGCCTCGCAGATCGCGTCGGCGATCGCGCGCGTTTGAATTTTCGAGCGGCCCGTGACGATCGCGAAGATGTCGGCCAGAATCGTTTTGCCCTGCAAGTCCAGCGCGACGAAGTCCTCGCCCTTTTTGTCGAGGGCTGCGCCGCGGATGACATCAAGAAGCTCTGCCAGTGTGGACCTCCTGCCAAGGGTCGTTCGCGTTGAAGCGGTCGATCGCCGCTTGAGTCTGGGGCGCGACGCTCAATCCCTTCGCCTCCAAGAAACGTAAGGACGACGCGAGCGTCGCGCGCATTCCGTCGACGAGGTCGCGCATTGCGATTCGCGCGAGCTCGCCGCGTTCTTTGAACGTCCGCCCCGGCTCGAGGCCGTCCGCCAAATACAGAATTGCATCGAGACGGCTCATTTGCGCATCGCCAAGTGTGTGTTTTCGAATGGCGCTCAGCACCGTTTCGTCAGCAATGCCGAAACCTTCGCGAGCCAGTTCGGCGGAAAGCCCGGCATGCAGCACCACCGGAAAACGCCGCGCATACGCGTCGATCTCGAGTCCTCGCGCCGCGGATTCTTCGAGCAGACGCGCCGGCGTGTAGAGGCGCGCGAGATCGTGCAACATGCCGGCGGTCCGGGCGCGCGCCGGATCCTCGCCGTGCCGCTGCGCAAGCACTTCCGCGCAACGCGCGACGCGCACGCAGTGTGCGTAGCGGTGGTCCTGCCCCAACTGCGCGCGTACGCGCCGTGCAAGTTCGAGAAACGTCAATGCTGGGGTACGAGATGAAAGTCTTCTTTGCGAAAGACGATGGCCGAAACGGGGGCACCGTCGAGCCGCCCCGGCGTGAATACGTCGTTGCGCGCGATGCGAAGCGCGACGTCATCGAGCGTGGGATCACCGCTGCTCGCGAAGATCCGAGCGGCTTGAACGGCTCCGGTTGCGTCGACGACCAATCGCACGAACGCCGTTCCTTGTTTCGAACCCGCGGGATAATCCGCCGTCCCTTCGCGCTGCAAAACCGGCGCCGTAAAGCGCGGGCCGCCGGTGCCGGCCTGATGCGGAAGCAGCCCGCTGCGTCCCAGCGCGTCGCGATCGCCCAAGAAGGCTTCCCGCAAGCGGTTTTGCGCGTCGAACAACAAAACCAGCTCCTGCTGCGAACTCAATCGGTAGCCGCGAAACGCGGCCCACTCGCCGGAGTCCGGCAACGATCCCTGCACGTTGAACTCGGGTGCCGGCAGTACTTTCAAAGCGTCGTCCGACGTTTCGTTGAATTGCAATGTCAGTTTTTCGGAAACGTCGAGCGCGGCGTGCTGCGGTTGCGAAACTTTTGGAAGAAGGTCGACCATTCGGACGATACCGTCGTCGTCGGTGGTGAGCCGCATCTTCCATGCGGTGCTGTCGAACGTCCAGACCGTTCCGACGTCGGTCGTTTCGACGTCCGGTGTATGCGAGGGCGCGAGCACCTTCGTTACCGAGTTTCCAAGCGTGATCCCATCCAATGCCGCGCTGGAGTTCTGCCCCGCGACGGCGGCGCAGACGAGCCATGCAGCCAGGAGCGTGAGGCGCTTCATCCTTCGAGCGCGCTGCGCAACGCGTTGAGACGGTTGGTGTAAAGCGAGCCGCGCAGGTTTCCCGCCCACATCACGATGGCGTTCTCGCTATTGTCGCTGTAGTAGCCGCGGCGCGTCGAAACGCTGGTGAAGCCGTACTTCCGGTAGAGATTCTGCGCAACGTCATTCGACTCGCGGACCTCGAGCGTAATCCACGAAGCGCCGCGCACGATCGCTTGATCGAGCAAGAACAGCAGCATGATTTCGCCGTACCGGTTCCCCCGGTGCTGCGGTTCGACGGCAATAGTGGTGATGTGCGAATCTTCCAAGATCACCCATATGCCGCCATATGCGACGATCTTCTCGCCGATTTTTCCCACGTAGTAGTACGCCAGCTTATTGTCGCGCAGTTCGTTCGAGAATGCATTTGCGGGCCATGTCGTGGTAAACGAAGCGGCTTCGATCTTCATGACCGTCGCAATGTCGCGCTCCGACATCGGCTCGATCTGCAGCCGCGGTGGCCGGTTGTTGCTGCGCGGATCCAACTCCAGCTTCATCGCGGTGCCGGGGGCCGGGCCGGAAGCAATTCGCCGTAGTCGGCGCGCACTTCATGAGGACTCGCGGCCGGGGCGCGCTGCGTGGCGATCGCGGCGATGGCCGCGATCGGCGGAGTGGGCGATTGAGCCGTACGCACGAACTCCACGCGTTCGGCAAGCGCGCCAAGCACGTCCTCCGGCGCGTTCACAACCCAGAACGGCGTGCCTTCAACGCGCCGCAGAAGGTCGTCCAAGACGGCGCTACTTTGCCCCGAGGCGCGCCAGGACGGGCCGCCGTCGGTATAGCGGACCGAGACGACGCCGCGGCGGGCTGAAACGACGGTCAGGCGGGGATGGCGGTCGACGTTGAAATCAAGGGCGTCGAACAAAGAGATTCCGCTCAGCGGCACGCGCCATGCGGTCGCCAGCGACTTCGCATAGCTGACCGCGATCCGCAGTCCGGTGAAGCTTCCGGGACCGATGCCCACCGCGATACGCGCGAGGGCCGGGCCATCCAGCGTCGCATCCGAGAGAGCCTCGGCAACCGCCGAGAGCCCCTCTTCCAAAGCTCGTTGGGGCGGCCGGCTCGCTCGCGACCGCACCGCTCCTCCCTGATGCACGGCGACCGTGAAATCGCCCAGCGCTCCGTCGAGGGCCAGCACTCTCATGGAGCGGGCTCGCGCAAGGTCAGGCGGCGGGGCCCGTCGCCGGCACCTTCGAGCGCGATCTCGAACCGGCGGGCCGGCAGCAGCTCCGGCGCATTGGTCCACCATTCGACGAGCACGATGGCCTGCGGCGAGAAGGCCTCCTCGAGGCCCAATTCGGCGATTTCGGAAGGCCGTTCGATGCGATAGAGATCGAGGTGCTCGATGGGCGTGCGGGACGCT
>JAFAIW010000257.1 GCA_019236495.1 Vulcanimicrobiota bacterium
CGCCGGTGTGGTGCTGACCGCGAGCACGCCGGTTCTGGACGTGCGCGGATCGCAACCCTCGGAACTCCGCGGGCGAATTCCGCCTCGCGCCGTCGTCATTCCCGGAACGCTTCCGAAACGGTTTCCCGCGGGCGAGTACGGCGTTCCGTGCGCGTTGATCATCGGCGAGCGCAGCGCTTCGACGGATCGGAAGACGTCGCTCAATGCGGCGCTGCGCGACTACGGCGTGGCGGTGTAGCGTGAATCCGAGGGTTGCGAATATCGGCGGCTCGATCATCCGCGAGGTCGCGGCAAAGCGGCGCCCCGGCTCGATCGATTTGGGTTTGGGCGAGCCGTCGTTGAAGCCGACCGCGCGCTATCTCGAGTCGGCGACGCGGTGGGCCGCCGACAACGGCCTGCGCTACACGCCGAATGCGGGCGAGCCCGAGTTGCGCGAAGCGATCGCCGCGCACTACGCATATCCCGGAATGTCGCGCGCCGCGAACGTGTGCGTGATGAACGGTTCGCAAGAGGCGGTGTTCGTGAGCGTCATGACGCTGCTCGATCCCGCGCGCGACGAGATGCTGGTTGTCGAACCGGCCTTTCCAGCGTACGCCAAGATGGGACGCCTGCACGGCATCGACGTGCGAACGGTCGCGATGGATGCAGCGAACGACTTTGCTTTCGAACCCGCGCGCATTCTAAACGCGCTGACCGAGCGGACGCGCCTGATCGTTCTGTGCTCGCCCTGCAACCCGACGGCGCGCGTGGTTGACCGCGCGACGGTCAACGCAATCGCAGGCGAGCTCGAACGGCGGTCTGCGCCGGTGTACGTCTTGCACGACGAGATCTATCGGGAGCAGACGTTCACCGGCGATGCCGGGTACTTCGCCGCCGTTTACCCGCGAACGATCGTTACGAATTCGCTTTCCAAAAGCAACGCACTGACTGGACTGCGGATCGGCTGGACGATCGTTCCCGACGACCTGAGCGATGCCGTCGTGAAAGCCCACGCGTGGGTAACGTCGTGCGCTTCCACGTTCGCGCAGCGCGTCGCCGCGGAAATCTTTTCGGAAGGGGCGCTTCGCGAGCACGTCGCGTGGTACGCCGAGCATCGTGCGAAGGTCGTCACCGCACTCGAAGAATCGGGCTTGCGCTTTATTCCGCCGCAAGGCAGCTTCTATGCGTGCGTCAAGTTACCGGACGGTACCAAGTCTCTCGAGGCGGCGCACTCGCTGGCGGATCGTCACGACGTGATCGTCATTCCGGGAATCGCTTTCGGGGATGCGTTTGAGGGCTGGCTACGCTTGAGCTGGGTATCGCCGATTTCGGACGTGCGCGAAGGCGTCGCCCGCATCGCGGCTTTTGCCGCCGCGCGAAAACCTTCGGCATCCGCGCCGGTTTAGGGACGCATGAAGATCGGAATTTTGGGAAGCGGCGACGTCGGCAAGGCGCTCGGCCGCGGATTCGTTGCGGAAGGCCATGAGGTGACCATCGGCTCGCGCGAGCCGGCAAAACTCAACGCCTGGAAGACGGAGGTTGGCACGCGTGGACGCGCCGGTACCTTTGAAGAGGCGGCGCGCTTTGGAGAAATCGTCGTCATTGCGACGCTCTGGAGCGGCACGAAGGACGCCATCGACTTAGCGAACGCCGACAATCTCCGCAACAAGATCGTCATCGACGTGACCAATCCGCTGGTGTTTTCCGAGAGTGGACCGGGCCTAGCCCTCGGTCACACGGATTCCGGCGGCGAGCAGGTGCAGCGCTGGCTCCCGGATTCGCGCGTGGTAAAAGCCTTCAATAGCGTCGGCAACGCGCTGATGTACAAACCGCAGTTGCCGAACGGACCGCCGACGATGTTCATCGCGGGAAACGATGAAAGCGCAAAACAGCGCGTTACCGAGATTCTGACGTCGTTCGGCTGGGAAACCGACGATACCGGTGGAATCGAGAGCGCGCGTTTGCTCGAGCCGCTGTGCATCCTGTGGGTGCGCTACGGGATGGCCACAAACACGTGGGACCACGCGTTCAAATTACTGCATAAATGAGGTAAGCGGCGGATGCGGATCCACGCATCCGTCGAACGGCGCGACGGTAAACGTCGTAGAGTCGACGCGGTAGTATTCCTCGCCGGCGCACGGCGTTTTCGATTGCACTGGATCGAACGGCATCACGAGAATGGCTCCGTGGTAAACGGCGATGTCGACCAGCGTCTGGGCCGCCGTGAAATCTGCCGCACCGAGCGGCCAGCGATGCTGCGCGCGGTATGTCACAACGTTGGCCACCGCGAGCAGATATGCCGCAGGAATGCGATGATGCGCGGGCATTTGCGCAGCGCCGTTGCTCAGCTCGCAAGCGCCGGAGCTGGGATATGCCGCGGATGTGGCGAGGTATTGCGTGTCGGCCGGAAGCGGAAGGGTGAGTTCGTAGTCGCGGCTTTGGATGCGAACGTCGACATTGCGGCGCTCGGACGCGAGAATGCGCAGGTCGGCTTGATGATTCGCGAGTGCGCGCTCGATATCGAGCAGCTCTCCGCTCGGGACGCAAAGCGCGCCCGCGCCACCGCTCAGGTTCCATTGCGCGGCGCCGGCGGGCGAGGGAAGAAGGGCGAGGATGAGTGCGAGCGATGCCCTCGCGCGCCGACTCACGCTTGGCGTAGCGCCGCCTGAACGGATTCGTCGATTTCATGGCGCGAGTATCCGCGCGCCAACAGATCGCCGACAAAGTCGCCGATGGTTTTGCGAAGCGCGGTGCTGCGCGCCCGCCGCTCGCCGGTGGGAAGGCGTGTCGCGACGCGCGTTCCGCGCCGGCCTTCGCTCACGAGCCAGCCTTCGTCTTGCAAGTCCGCATAGGCACGCGCCACGGTGTTCGGCGCAACGTTGAGATCGCCCGCGAGCTGGCGCACCGTCGGCAACGCATCGCCCGGGCGCAACTCTCCGCGTTCGATGACGCCCTTGAGTTGTTGCTCGATCTGAACGTATGGCGGCGCATCGAGATTCGGATCGACCGCGACGAAGGCTTGTTTCACGCTGAGTGGACGAGGTCGGGATAGCGCCGAGCATCGGGACCGGCGCAGAG
>JAFAIW010000019.1 GCA_019236495.1 Vulcanimicrobiota bacterium
ATTGATGGCGCGCCAGCGCGCGGGAATCGCCACCGGTCAGCAAACGGAAGCGTTCGTCGAGTTTCTGCGCCAATTGTTGCGGCGAGAGAATTTTTATGCGCGCCGCGGCGAGCTCGATCGCTAGCGGAATCCCGTCGAGCCGGCGGCAGATTTCGCCGACGTACCGCGCGTTGTCTTCCGTAACGGCAAAACGACGGTCGATGGTCATCGCGCGATCCGCGAACAGTCGCGCGGCGCTGAAGGCGAGGATGGTAGCGGGCGATCCCGCCTGTTCGGGCGACGGTACCGCCAGCGACGGCAATCGATACGGATGCTCGCTCGCGATCGCCAGCGCTTCGCGACTTGTCGCGAGAATGCGCACGTGCGGACAAAGCTGCGAAATCTTTGCAGCAACGTCGCGCGCTTCTCCGATAACGTGTTCGCAATTGTCGAGCACGAGAAGCAACTGCTTGCGTTTGAGATATCCGACGACCGTGTCGAGCGGAGCGCGTTTGGCGGATTGGGGTAGGTGAAGCGACCGCACGATCGCGTCCGCGACGAGCGAGGCATCCGAGATCGGAGCGAGATCGACCAGCCACGCGCCGTCGGAGAAGTTTTCGAGGAGGCCGCTTGCGACCTCGAGAGCCATGCGCGTCTTGCCGACGCCGCCCGCACCGGTAAGGGTTACCAACGGTTGCCCTTGCACCAGTTCCTTGATCTCGGCCACTTCATGTTCACGGCCGACGAACGATTTCGCGAGCTGCGGCAAGTTGGTGCGCGGCTCTTGGTGTAAGCGCAATTCCGAGTCGAGCGTGGTGAGCGCGATGCCCGCTGCTTCGGTCAGACCGCTCAACACGCGCAGGTCTTCGGGTTCGTAATCGATAGTGTTCGGCGTCAACGTGATGAAGCCGATCAGCTCGCCGCGCGCCATCATCGGAAAAGCCAGATCGCCCGCGGCCGCGGAACCGAGCGCACGCGGATTCGACGGTTGCGGCGAGGTCCGCAAGCGGACCGCCAGCGGATCGTTCAGCGCCACGCTTTCCAACGGGTCGTCGAACGACGATGCTTCGGCTGCGTACGTGCCGCGCCACAGGTAGATCGCGCATGCGTCCACTCTCATGTGACGTTCGATCGTGTCGAGCGTGCGATGCAGCACGTGCGGCACGTCGGTAAACGACGTGAGCTCTCGCTGCAGGCGTAACAGCGCCTCGCGCGCTTCGCGCCGGCGTTTTGTAAATGCCGTTTCGACGAGCTGCTCGACCTTGTTGTGCAGCGGGCGAAAGGCCAACGCCGCCAGCACGACGATCGCAATTTCGACGGCCGTTCCGGCCAAACGCGAATGATCGGAAACGTACTTTTCCGCCGCACTCTCGGCGAGGGCAAAAGCCGCCACGATCGCCGTCGTAACGAGCCCGAACGCATACGCGCGCAAACGCCCGATGGGACTCGCTCTGATCCGCTCGCGCATCTCCTGGCGTGATGCGTCACGGTCGAAGCCGATTCCCACCGGGCGGGTCGTTCAGCGAACGAAGTTTGCTTTGAAGATGAAGTCGCCGGCGACGCCGTGACAGTCGATGACGTCCGGGGCGTATTCGTTGAGGCTCGCAGCCTTGAGGGCCTGCGCGTCGAGGGAGCGATATCCGGAGCTGCGCAGGACGCTCAGCGCTTGCACCGCGCCGGTATCGGAAAGTTTAACTTCGACGAGCGTGGTACCGGCCGCACCCGGTTCCCACGCGTACATCGGGTCGGGGAATTCGAGCGGGGCCATCCGCGTTACGTGCGCGTCGATACGCGCTTGCGTGCAGCCGGCAGCCGCGGCGGGTTGAGAGGCGAGAACGTAAGCCGTCAACCCGAAAATCAGTGCGTTCATGTGTTGTCTCCTCACAGTGTGGTTGGTAGACAACATCGTACGGCGCACGCAAATCGAGCGAATCCGTGAACTTGCGTGGTTCGCCTCAGGGGAAACCCTGAGTACGAAGGCGAGCTACAGCGACGGGATGCCGGGAGCCATCGTTTTCGGAAGCAAACCGAGCACGCGCGGATCCTCGTTGATTTCGACTTCTCGTTTGTAGGGCACGAAACCCGAGCGCATGTAAAACGGCACCGCGCTCGGATGGTCGAGCGTGCATGTGTGCACCCAGAACCGGCCGATCGGTTCCGACCAAGCGCGTTCGATCGCTCGATTCATCAACCAGCGTCCGATGCCGTGCCCGATCAAATCGGTCCGGACACCGAAGAAGCGTAGCTCGCATTCGCGCGGCGTGCGGAAGTCGAGCTCCAAGATGCCGGCTTCATCGCCGCCGGCGAGCAGCACCGAAAACTCCACGTGCGGATCGTCGAGAATGGTGCGAAGCTCCGCATCGTTCAGTGCCAAGCGCGAGGCCCACAGATACGGACCACCGATCCGCCGAAAGAATTCGCGATACCAGCCGAGATCGGCATGTTGCTCGCGCCGCAGTTCGCAATGCATGGTGGTCGCGTCGGGCCGCGCCGGCGGGCGCGCCGTCATCTCGAGATAGGTCACCACCTCCGGCAGCTTCCCCCGCGGAACCGCAATCGTGCTCAATGCGCGTAAGCCAAGCCCGTGCCGGCGTCCATCTTGTGCGTCACCGGATGCGATTCGAAGTAGTCCAGCCCCCGGCGCAGGTCTTCGAGCAAGAGGTCGGCCATGTCGCGACTGAAGCCGTGGCGCACGAGGATCCGCATGACCGTCATTTCGGTGATGTTTGGAACCATCGTGTACGCAGCGACCTGCCAGCCGCGTGAGCGCAACCGGTCCGAAAGATCGAACAACGAATATGGAGCGTTCGCGCCGTCGAGCAACGTCCACGAAACCGCGGGAATACCGTTGCGGCTGTCGCCGTCGAAAAGCAGCTCGAACGGTCCGATCTTCGGCAGCTCTTTCGCGATATGTTGGGCGACCGAATAGCAACTTTCGTGCACCAGGCGATAGCCTTCGCGACCGAGACGCAGCATGAGGTAGTACTGGCAAACGACCTGGCCGCCCGGACGCGAGAAATTCAGCGCGAACGTCGGCATGTCGCCGCCGAGGTAATTCACGCGGAAGACCAAATCCTCGGGCAAATCTGCGCGCTCGCGCCACACCACCCAGCCCACGCCGAGCGGTGCGAGCCCGAACTTGTGTCCCGAGGTGTTGATCGAACGCACGCGCGGTAAGCGGAAGTCCCATAAGATATCCGGCTGCACGAACGGCGCGATGAATCCGCCGGAGGCGCCGTCGACGTGGATCGGAACGTCCAAACCGGTACGCTTTTGAAGATCGTCGAGCGCGGCGGCGATGGCCGCCACCGGTTCGTACTGGCAGGTGAACGTCACGCCGAACGTCGGCACGACGCCGATCGTATTTTCGTCGACGTGCGCCAATACTTGCTCGGGCGTCAATCCCAATCGATCGCGCTCGAGCGGAATCTCGCGCATCTCCACGTCGAAGTACCGCGCGAACTTGTGCCAGCACACTTGCACCGGCCCCGTGACCAGATTCGGGCGATCCGTCGGTTTTCCCAAGCGCGCTTGCCGTTCGCGCCACTTCCATTTGAGCGCCAAACCGCCGAGCATGGCCGCTTCGCTCGAGCCGGTCGTCGAGCAGCCGATCGTTTCGGCGGCATCGGGCGCATTCCAGAGGTCCGCCAGAATGTGGACGCAGCGATCTTCCAGCTCGGCGGTGGCCGGATACTCGTCTTTGTCGATCATGTTCTTGTCGATGCTCAAGTCCATCAACTTGTGAATGCTTTCATCGAACCACGTTTGGCAAAAGGTCGCGAGGTTTTGCCGCGCGTTTCCATCCATCATGAGCTCGTCGTTGACGATGTGAAAGGCGACGTCCGGCCGAACGCCCTCGTCCGGCATCCGGTACTTCGGCACCGCGAGGTGCATCGCGCGAGTGGCGTAAATATCGCCGTGCGCGCTGTTGTCGTGGCGGCGTTTGCGATGAAGCGGCATTAGCGGGCCTCCTCCTCGTGGCCTACGATTTCCGAATGATATTTTCGGCGAATTTCGCTGAGATCGGCGGTCGGTTGCGGCATGCGGATATCCATATCTTCCAAGGTTTCACGAACGATTTGCGAAACGGCGAGGCGGCAAAACCATTTGTGATCCGCCGGAATGACGAACCAGGGAGCGCCCTCGGTGCTCGTCTTGCGGAGAACGTCCTCATAGGCTTCGACGTATGCATCCCAGTATTCGCGCTCCCGGTAGTCGGCTTCACTGACTTTCCAATTACGCTTCGGATCGTCCAGCCGGCGCAAAAAGCGCGAAAGCTGTTCGCTTTTTGAAACGTGTAAGAAGAACTTCACGATCGTCGTTTGATTTTCGACGTTCAGCGTTCGCTCAAAATCGTTGATCAGCTCGTAGCGCGGTTTCCAGACTTTCTTCGGCACGAGTCCGTGCACGCGCACGACCAGCACGTCTTCGTAATGCGAGCGATTGAAGATCGCAATCTCGCCGCGGCCGGGAACGTGCGGGTGTACGCGCCACAGAAAGTCGTGGCGCAGCTCCTCGTCTGTGGGCTGGCGGAACGCCGCCGTTTTGCACCCTTGTGGATCGACGCCCGACATGACGTGACGGATCGTTCCATCCTTGCCGGCGGCGTCCAAGCCTTGAAACACGATGAGCAGCGCCTGACGCCGCTCCGCATACAGGCGATATTGCAAGTCGTCGATGTGCGCGAGGGCGTCGCTCAACTCCGCCGTGGCCTGCTCGTGCGATGCTTGCCCGCCGTGTTCGGACGCATCGCGATCCTTCAAGCAAACCTTGCTGCCCGGCTCGACGATGAAGCGCTCGCGATATTTCCCCACGCGGGCGTTTTACACGCCCAGCGGGTACGCTTCCTCGCCGTGCAGCTCGACGTCGAGTCCGCGCTCTTCAACCTCGGGCTCGACCTTCGTCGCGGTGATCCGGCTGATCAGCCACAGCATGCCGTACGTGAACAGAAAAGCCCAAAGGCTGCACACCGTTGCCGCAACGACCTGCTTGCCGAAGAAATCCACCCCACCGAACAGAAGGCCGTCGGCGCCGTTGGGATTCCACGCTTTCGATGCAAGGACGCCCAGCATCGTGATGCCGAGGAACCCGCCGACTCCGTGAACGCCCCAAACGTCGAGTGCGTCGTCCCATTCGAGGCGATTTTTCAACGTAACCGCGAAGTAACAAACGACGCCCGCAAATATTCCAAACAGAATCGAGGATCCCGGCGAAACATAACCCGCCGCGGGTGTAATCGTGGCGAGTCCCGCCACCGCGCCCGTTAGAAGGCCGACGAACTTCGGTTGCCGCCCGCGCGCCCATTCCACGAGCAGCCACGTGATGGCCGCGAACGACGCGGCAAGATCGGTATTCAAGAATGCGGAAGCGGTGACCGCATCCACGCGCAATTCCGAACCGGCGTTGAAGCCATACCAGCCGAACCACAGCAACCCCGTGCCAAGCGCGATCAGCGGCACGTTATGTGGTTTGTTTTCAATGACGTGCCGCCGTCCAATGAACAGAACGGAGGCAAGGGCCGCAAACCCGGCGCTGGCGTGCACGACGATGCCGCCCGCAAAATCGAGCGCGCCCCACTTCGCAAAGAGCCCGTCGGGACTCCAGAGCATGTGCACGAACGGGAAGTACACCAATATCAGCCAGGCCGTGAGAAACATGAAGTACGCGCGAAAGGTTACGCGATTTGCAAACGCGCCGGTGATGAGCGCGGGTGTGATGATGGCGAACATCATCTGATATGCGATGTGCACCACGAGCGGAATGCCCGCGTCGTTTCCGGTGAACATCGTGTGCAACGCCACCCCGTTCAGGAAGAAGTACGTCATCGGGTTGCCGACGATGCCGTGCCAATCCGGGCCGAAGCACATCGAGTATCCGAAGGCCACCCACAAAACGGTCGTCCAGCCCAGGGACATGAAACTCTGGATCATGATGGTCAGCACGTTCTTGCGTGCGACCAGGCCCCCGTAAAAGAATGCGAGCCCCGGCGTCATCAACATGACGAGGCTCGCGCAAATCAACATAAAGGCGGTATTGGCGAGATTCAAACTGTTGCTCACGCGTTCACCTCCGATTGAGGTCTGGCCTTAGCGGAGCGGAGGCGGGCACCTGCCTGCCCGCGGCGGCGGCCCGCCGCAGGAGTCGAACGGGGCGTCGCGTAGGCCCTCTTTCCGCCGCCGCCGGCGGACTGGAGGCACCATGGCCACCGAAACGCGCAAATACATTGATTGCCGCGATTTTCCCAGCGAAACGAATTGCTCGCTGTACATCTCGGGAACGGAACATGAAGTCGTTGCGGCCGCAACCGCGCACGCGGTCAGCGCGCACAAACACGAAAACACTCCCGAGCTGGCCCAGCAAATTCGTTCGGGACTTCGCGACGAACGCACCCCGGCCCACACGTAAGTGATCGACTGGCGCAGAGATCTCGACGACGCACTGGCGGTTGCGCAACGGCAGAAGAAATTCGTCCTGATCGATTTCTTCAACCCGCATTGAGGGGGTTGCCAAGCGCTGGATACCGTGACGTATCCCGAAGCCGTCGTCGCCGAGATCTTGAGCCGTTTTTCCATTCCGCTGCAGTACAATAATCAGGAAGAGAGCGCGAAAGCCGTGGTCGCGCGATACCATCACGTCTGGACTCCCGACCTTCGCGTGCTCGCCGGAGACGGCTCGGAGCTCTATCGTTGGAACGGGTTCTTGCCGCCGTTCGAATTCGCGGCGCAAGCGCTTGCCGCGTTTGCACACGCGCGGTTGCGAATGCTCGACTATGCCGGAGCCGAGGAAACGTACCAAGAAGTTCTGCGGCGTTTCCCGACCGCGCACGTGGCGCCCGAAGCGACGTATTTTCTCGGAGTCTCGCAATACCGCAAAGATCCCGACAGCAACGACCTACGAAAACAGTGGCATCATTTGCAGGGGCGCTACCCGCAGAGCGAATGGCGCATCAAGCAATCGTTCATCGAGCAGTAACGCCCGCTATTTGAGATACCGGTCGAACCAGCCGATCCACAGATCGGTGAGTTCTTCCGTGTTGCGCGGCGTGTTCGGACCGTGCGTCGGTGCATCGAAAACCACGAACCTGACGGTGCGGTGGTTGTCTTTGAGCGCGTGATAGAGCGCATACGACATCGTGACCGGGACGACCGGATCGCGCGTCGTTCCCCAGATCAGCGTGGGTGTGACGATCGACGCCGCGTATGTGATCGGTGAGCTCGCGATATAGTGCTTCATTCCATCCCCGACATACGGGCTTACGCCGCCCTGGTAGTAGCGATCTTGAACGTTCGATACCGAGAGATCGTACGATTCCGTCTCCACGTTGACGGCCGCGCCTGAGACGGCGGCTTTCCAGTCGTGGTAGTGGCCGATCAGCCACGAGGTCATGAGCCCGCCGTACGACCATCCCGAGATGCCGACGCGATTTGCATCGACATGCGGCAACGTTTTCACTACCGCGAGCCCACTCATGATGTCGGCAGCCGGCCCGGCGACCGTATCGCCGATGATTGCAGTCAAGAAGGCGTTGCCGGCATTGTCGCTGCCGCGATAATTCGGCAGAAAGACCACGTAGCCGCGTGCGGCGATAAGTTCTGCGATCGGCCACGCTCCGCCGTACGACGCGTCTCCCAGGCTCTGGATCATCGCGAGGCCCGGGCCGCCGTGAACGTCGACGACGAGCGGATATCGCTTATCGGGCGTCATGTGCGGCGGATAAAAAAGTACGCCGTACTCGCGAAAGCCGTTTGGGCCGTCCCAGGCGATCGGAGCGATCTTGCCGAGATCGAGATGCTGCACGAAGTCGTTGAAATGCGTCAGCCGGACCGGTCGCGCTCCCGCTGCGCGAAGATAGTAAAGCTCGCGCAAGTGCGTCGGGTCGGTTGCCAGAAACGCGATCGCGCCGTTGCGCGCGACGCTTGCAGCGATCCCGGCATCGAACGTGCTGCTTTGGTACGCGTCGCACGTGATCTGCAGCCCCCCAAGGTCGAGGATTCGCGGCGTTCCGCCGACGGGAATGAGGTACGCGCGTGATACCGTCTCGTCATTGCCGCAGGCGAGCATCGTGCGCGAATCCGGCAGCCACAGCGTGCCGCCGAGGTCGCGATCGAAATTGCGAATCGCCGCCCCGTCCGTGTCCCCGGCCAGCACGCGCACCGTGTTTTGCGCCAGAAAGTTGCCGTCTTGCGGATACCAGTACGCGAGCCGCGCACCGTCGGGAGAGAACTCCGGCGCTAGCTCGAGCGACGGATGCGCGGTCACCTTAGCGATGCGACCGGTCGCGACGTCGATACGCTGCAGCGTCGAGTTCTCGTTCGCCCCGGAAAACGTGGTCGGCACTTTCACGAACACGATGGAACGTCCGTCGTGCGCCCAGCTGAACGCCGGCATGAACATTCCGCCCGGATCCGTCGGTGCCAGCGTCCAGGTTCCGGAGGTGAGGCGCCGCGGCGTTCCGCCATGCGCGTCGACAAACCATAAATGCACCGGGGGCGTGAGAGTGGTTTGCGTGTAATCGTTGTCGCCGGCTTCGAAGTAGTCGCGGTCCGGCGGCGGATCGCCGGCGGAAAACGCGAGGGCGTTGCCGTCGGGACGCCATGCAAAATCCGTGATATCTCCCGGCACCCGGGCGACGACGCGCGTACGCCCTCCGCTCGATACCACCAGGCAAAGGCGCTCGTCGCGGCGCTGCAGGTATGCGAGCGATCGTCCGTCGGGAGACCAGCGCGGCACCGCGACGTCGCCTCCGTGCGTGATAACGGTTTCGCGCTCGTCTGCAATATCGACGATTCGCAGCTCGCTTTCGTACGTGGCCTTTGCGAAGTTCGAGCGAATCACCACGAATGCAATCGTCTTTCCGTCGGGAGAAATGGCGGGCTGCTCGATATCGACGATGCGGCGGACGTCGCGCGTTAGAAACGGACGCGCGGTTGAAGGCAACGGTAATAACGTCGCGCACGCGACGACCCCGGCGAGAAGAAAACGCATGCCGCACCGTTCGTGCTGGGGCTGAAGGCACCCTTACCGCTACGTTTCGAAATCGCGCAGCCACGCGCGCACCGCTGCGGTGAGATCGACGCAGTCGTGCGGCGCGACGTTCGCGGAGAAAACCGTCCCCAAGCCCTTCTGGCGCGCGATCCGCGCCGCTTGGCCGAGGATCTGCCCTTCGATTTCACGTCGCAGCGTCTCACGATCGGCTTCGAGCGTCGCGATTCTCGTGCGCAGCGCGGTCGCCGCGTTGCGATCGGTTTGCGCCAACTCCGAAAAGCGCGCGGAGAGGTCGCGTTGCGCGCCGCGAAGATCGCCGGCGATTCGCAAGGGCTGCGATGAAAAGTCGACGGACGGTGCGAAAGCGCCGACCGTGGCCGGCGGAACGACCGGGCCGGCGGCGGCCACCACCCGCTCGCGCTGGGCTGCGTTCGCGGCGGTCTTCGCGTTCACGGATTGCGCCATTGCCGCTGCGTCGCGCGCATCGCCCGCAGCTTGCCGCGCGCGAAGCGTCGCCAGCGCGCGTGCATCTTGCGCGCGCAATCGCGCCACCGCATTCGCTTCGCGCGCATCCATTGCGCGCAGCGCCGCTTCGTCCGCACGGCGTTCCGCGGGGGCGAGGTCGAGGTCGCGCAAGCGCGTTTCGAGTTGCGTGCGCCGGCCTGCATCGGCGCGGCTGAGGTCGAATCCCAGCGTCAGCCGGCGTTCGAGCATGGCTTGCGCCGTATTGCGGTATTGGAGCGAAGCGCGCGCGTCCAGCGCGCGATCGTAGGAAGCCAGAAATTGGGACGCTTGATTTTGGAGCGCCCCACGATACGCATTTGCGGAAGCCGTTTCGGGTGCGAACGGTACCGGACGAATGTTCGAGAGGTCGCGTGCTGCGCTCTGCTCGATGCGGCCGAAGGTCGCGGAATCTTGCGAGGCGATGCGCTGCAACGCCGCATCCGCGGGCGCGAGCGAGCGCGCCAAGCCGGCGGACGCGGCAGTCGCCGCCAAGGCGCTCGGAGCAGCTGCATCGTTCCTTTCGATGGCGCGCAACGCAGCCAGCTCGCGCGCGTCGTTCACCAGCATCGGATAGAGCGGGTGCACGCGTACGAGCGCCGCCAAGTCGACGCGTGCGGGCCGCACGGCGTCGTTCGGATGCGAGCTCGCGCTGCCGCGAGCCGCGCCGCATCCGCACAGCGCCAGCAGCCCGAGTGTGAGGGCGATTCGCGCGGCTCGCATTACGGCGGCAACTTTCGCTGGTAGGAGAGGTCGATGCCCGAGGTTCCGGTCATCGGTGCGGCGGTGGCTTGATTGAGCAACAACACCGGGGCGAGCGGGTCGGCCGTTCCGAAGAAGCTCGTCGAAGGTGAGAATAAGAACGGAACCTGCTGTTGATACGTCCGCAATTGCACGGCCGTATACGGATTTGGATTCAGATCGAAGGCCAAACTCGAACGTTGTGGATATCCCAGACTATCCGCGTAAACCACCGAGGCAGTTTTTCCGAAAGCCTTCATCGCGCTGATTCCAAGCCCGGAGGTGAGGTCGTTCGTTACCTGCAGGTTGGTGAATCCGAGGGTATTTTGCAACGCCACCGACAGCGGTTCGAGAAGATTGCGGGTGAAGAGTTGGTTCACTTGCCCGAGCGCGAGCGCTTGCACTTCACCGCCCGAGCTGCCGCCGCCGGTCGACGCGATGCCCGAAACAGCGCCGAACTGCTGCGCCCCGACGAGCAGTCCCAAGATTTGCGAGTTGTCGTACGGTGGATCCGAATCGAACGCGATTTGCATTTCGCTCGCCGGACCGCGCACCGTCAGGCGCACGTTCGTGGGCGGATTTGAAACGAACGTCGTGGCCGTGACGTCCACGTAGGGAACGATGCCGCCCGCGGGATCGAATGAAACCGAACCGTCTTCGAGCGCGAACGTCCGGTAGAAGCTGACCGTTCCGCCGGTCGTACTAAACGTCCCGGTGAGTTGCGGCGCCGCGAGCGTTCCGTTGAGAACGAGCGCGCCCGTACCGCCGACGTCGACGTTCGGACTAACCACGCGCACGTCGTCACCGGCGTTGAATTGGAGATTGTTGAACGCCACGTTCAGGGGCAAACTTGCCGGCTTGGTTTTCGCACCCGGATTGAAAAGCGCCGACAGCGGGATGCGCGCGCCGCTCACCCCAGCGGTTCCACCCAGTGCGATGGCGCTTTGCGCGCCGGGTGCGCGCGAGGCGGTGATGTCGCCGTCGATCGTTCCTTTGAAATACGCCGGCAAATCGAGTCGGGCGTGGTTCGCGCGTGCTTCCGCGGTAAATCCGACGCTTCGCCAGTCCCGGAGCGAGCGAACGCGGGCCGTCATCGTGGCGTCGAGCGTGCCCCCGCCGGCGTCCGCGTGCAGCGATCGCAATTGCGCCGTGTCGCCGTGCATGGCCAACTGTGCGGAGATCGCGGTGAGCGGAACGCGCTCCATCGGGCCGACGAACGTCCCGTTCGCGAAATTCATCGCACCGTCGAAGCGCGGATCGTCCAATCGTCCGGAGATTGTTACGCGCCCGTCGAGCCGTCCCGAAATCTTCGTGCCCTTCGGAAGCAGATCCGCAACGTCGGCGGATTCAAGGTCGTCGGCCGTCAACGTGGCGCGCACGGGAGCATTGGCCGAGAGGGCGTTCGTCGCAATCGAAGCGTCGGCCAAAAGACGCCCGTGCTCCAAGTCGACCACGCCGCTCTGCAACGCGAGGTTGGAACGATCGGCCCGAATCGTCCCGGTTGCATGCGCGACCGCGAACTTGCCGTAGTGCAAACGGTCCATCGCGACGTCGAAGGTCGCGTTCGGGCGGGCGAGCGTGCCTTCGACGCGTCCGTTCGTTTCGAACGAGCCGCCGAGATCGAAACGCTTTCCGAGCGCCTCGGTCGCCACCGCGCCGACGTCCGGCGCGAAAACGTGCGCGTGCAGCGACAGCGGATCGTTCCGGTGCAGGCCGAATCCGCCGGAGGCGCTCGCCGAAATGCCCGGTGCGTCCACGGTTGCGGAATGAATGATGCCGCGTCCGTTCGCGGCGGTAACCGTCGCTTGCGCGCGGTCGACCGGCACGCGGCCCACCGTCCCGTGCACGACCGAAGCGTTTCCGGCAAACGATAACTCGGGATATCGCCCGCGCACCGTTGCATCCGCATCGAGCGCTCCGGTCACCGGCCCATTGAAGCCGAGCATCGGCAGCCACGTCTTCAAATCGACGCCGCGCACCGACGCGGTGACGTCGAGGTTCGAAGCGGCTCCGGTGCCGATCGTGCCGGCCGCGTGGACTTCGCCGGTTTTTCCACCAAGTGCCAAGCGCGCGCGAATCGCATTTCCTTCGGGTTGCCAATGCGCGGCCACCGTCCCCAGCTCGAACCGGTGGAAGCGCGCGCCGCGCAATGCCACGTCGCCTTGCGAGGTGCGCGCGTTGGGTCCGAAGTCGACCGACGCGCTCACGCTGCCGGTTCCGTTCAATGTGTCGCCGGTATCGAAGAGATCGTTGAAATCTTGCAGGTCGACATGTGGCGCGCGAACGCTGGCGGACAGCGCGGCGCCGTTCGTGCGCGCCGCAAAGGCGAGCGAGCTCGAGCCGACGATCGCCCCGGCGCGTTCGACGTCGAGCGCTTGCGGCGTTCCGGCGAGCGCGCCGTGTAAATCACGAAATGCTAGGCCGTTGACCGAACCTTCGGGTAACGCAAACGTGCCGGTGATTCCGGGTGCCGCGCCGCTCCCGCGCACCGCCAGGTCGGCATCGATGCTTCCGTCCACGATCGAAGCGAGCCGCGGTTGCACCATCGCGGCGAACGTCGAAACGTCCGCGGCGCGAATCGAAACCGCCAGGTCGTACGCCGGGGTTCCGCGCTGCATTGCGACCGTTCCACCGGCCGTCAGCAACGCCGGGCCGAACGACGCCAGCCCGTCGCCGACGCGCATCGTGCCGCGCGCGTACCCAATCGATCCGACGGCTGCTACCGGAAATGCGCCGAACGAGGCGTTTCGCACGAGCGCCGTTCCGGAGACTCGCGGCGCGTTCGGCAAGCCGGCAATAGTGGCTGCCGCGTCGAGCGTTCCGTTGACCGCATTTCCACCGATGGGCGCATTGCGAACGCGGGCGTCGTCGACTTCGGCAATCGCTTTTCCGCCGCGATATGCCACCACGATGGGGACGTCGGCGGATCCGTGCACGGGAAGACCGGACACGAAGGGTGAGACGGCCGCAAGAGAACCGGAGAAACGTCCTCGCGCCGTTCCACCATTTGGTCCAAAGGTTCCGGCGACGCGCACGGACGCGCCGGGCTCACGAATCGCGACGGCGCCACGCGCCGAAATGCGGGCGCCGCGCTCTTGTCCAGCGATCGTCCCGTTCAGCGTCGCATCGAGCGGCGGCACGTCGAAGGTGCGAACGCCGGGCAGCGTTGCCGTACGCGCGAGGTGAATGGCGGCGTCGTGCGCGGCGATCACGCCCGTCGAGGCGTCATGCGTTCGATCGAGCGCGGCTCGCAGGTAGAGCCAGCGATTCGAGCCGCCCAGAAAGAACGGACCCACGGTTCCGTTTCCCGCGGAGTCGACGTCGAACGAACCATCGAATCGCGAGAAACGCGTTCGGCCGAGCACGGCACCGCGCATCGCCACGTTCCCGCGATCGCCGCTTTGCGCCAGCACCGTTGCGCGCACGGGCATCCCCGGAGCAATCGCGTCGAAGTATGGAAGCGTATCCGCCGGTACGGCCGCGCCGAGCAGCAACTCGACGCGACGGTCTTTTTGCAGCGTCACGCCGCCCTGCGCTTGCAACGGAATTCCCGCGTATGCGGTGCGCATATCGACCACGTCGGCTTCATTTCCGGCGAGCGCGATCGTACCGCGTACGTCGCTGAACGGGAAGGCGGCGTACTGCACGTGCGGCGCGCGAAGCGAGATCCACGTGAGCGGATTTGAGATCGGACCTTCCACCGAGATCGCGACGTCGAGCGGGCCGCGCACCGGCAGCCTTGCGGCCGCATCGAACGCTCCCCGGAACGCGTGCAGATCGCCCGTGCCGTGAACCGCCAAGCGAAATTGCGGTTGCCGTAGATCGAAGACGCTCCCCGTGACACGCACCGGCACTCCGGCCAGCGAGCCGTCGAGGCGCGTCAAGACGACGCCATTCGCGTCGACGTCGATGCGTCCGCGCACGTCGCGTACCGGTTTTGCCATGCCGCCCACCGCCAAACGGGCGCCTTGAAGGTACGTCGTTGCCGAGAAATGCGGCGCGGCGTAGCGCGCGTCGAAACCTTCGAGCTCTCCGGAGGCGAGATGGATGCTCGGTGAATTCACCACGAAATCGAACAAGGCTGCGATCGGCAATTGGGGGGCGTGCCAGTGATGAACCGCAAGTCCGGAACTCGCGTCGATTCGCGCACTCCCGGAAATCGGATACCGGCGCGATCCTTCGAGATAGTTGAGCGCGGCATCGTATCGGGACCGCGTTCGCGAATCGACCGCGAGATCGAGCTTCATACCATCGAACTTCAGGTGATGCTCGCGACGTTCGACCGGACCTTGCGCGTACACGTCGATCGTTCCGTTCCGAATGCGCCCGGTGAAAACAAACGGAGCGGCGCTCGCCGAGCCGTTGGACGAGAACGACAGTTTTGGAATGTTGTACGATCCATCGGGGTGGCGAATGATGGTGAGGTGCGGGCCTTCGACGTCGAACGAAGAGAGCCCGAATCGTCGCGAACCGCCGAATGCGAGTT
The DNA here is from genome assembly GCA_019236495.1 of Vulcanimicrobiota bacterium. GTDB lineage: Bacteria > Vulcanimicrobiota > Vulcanimicrobiia > Vulcanimicrobiales > Vulcanimicrobiaceae > JAFAIW01. The sequence continues at coordinate 14,693 of JAFAIW010000019.1, forward strand.
CAGACGGATTCAATGCGACATCGAGCGAGTCGATGTCGGCGATCGGTTCGTTTGCCGCGGACCGCACGCGCAAGCCGTCGAAATGCGCGCCCGACCAGCCGATCGAAGCCCGCGCATACGAGACGCGCGTGTGAGTGAACGCGCCGACACCCCACGCGACCGCGTTGGCGGCCAGCGTTTCGCGTTGCAGCCACCCGAACGCGGCAACGAGCGCAAGGATCGCCGCGGCGACCGCGCCCCGTTGCCACCCGGCCCTCGCTCGTGCTCGCACGACGTCGTTATGCCCAAATCCGCGCGCGGCAAGCCGTCAAAAGCAAGGAGGCTTCCGGCAAGAGAAGGGCGCGGTCGATACCGAACATTCCTCCGATGCGACTCATTGCGGCGCTTGTGCTACTCGTGCTCGCGGCTTCGCCGTCGGCGGCGCAGACCGCCGGAGCGACGCCGCAGCCGAAGAGCAGCGCGCCTGCTCTAAACGGCTACGCAAGCATCGTTTCTTCGGGCGTGCGTCTTCCCGGCTTGATTTCTCTCGTCAAGAAAGACGACGAAGTCTATTTCGATCTCGCGCCCGAACAGTTCGGAAAAACGTTTCTGATCGAACCGGTCCTGGCTTCGGGCGTCGGCAGCGGTGCGTTTGCCGGACGCGCGTACGATGCGTTTCCGATCCAATTCGAACGTCACGGCAATCGCGTGCTATGGGTCGTTCCGAACAC
>JAFAIW010000149.1 GCA_019236495.1 Vulcanimicrobiota bacterium
ACCGGCCTCTGCCGCAATCGCGGCCGCCGTTAATGGATTATCTCCCGTGATCATGATGCTGCGGATGCCCATAAGCCGCAGCTGCGCGATGCGCTCCTTCATCCCGCCTTTGACGATGTCTTTGAGGTGAATGATCCCAAGTAGCCGATCTCCGTCGGCGACGGCGAGCGGCGTTCCGCCGTTGCGGGAAATACGGTCGCTCATTTCCTGGAAACTTGGCGGCACATGGCCGCCATGCTCCTGAACGAACCGGCAGACTGCCTCCGTCGCGCCCTTACGCAAAGGACGTCCGCAATAATCCACACCGCTCATGCGCGTGTATGCGGAAAACGGCACGAAACTCGCGCCTTGCGGCAGCTCGACGCGCCCGTTCCCACCGATGACGCCATCGGCCAGCGTGACGATCGAGCGGCCTTCCGGCGTTTCGTCGGGTAGCGAGGACAGGTATGCGATGCGATATGCATCCTTCTTCTCGATGCCCGGCGCGGTGATGATCTCAACGGCTTGGCGATTGCCGAGCGTGATCGTTCCGGTCTTGTCGAGGAGCAACGTGTCGACGTCGCCCGAAGCCTCCACCGCGCGCCCGCTCATCGCGAGTACGTTGCGTTGCATCACGCGATCCATCCCCGCGATTCCAATGGCCGAAAGCAGTCCGCCGATGGTCGTCGGGATCAGGCATACGAGCAACGCGATCAATACCGTGACCGTCTGTCTCGCGCCCGCGTAAATCGAATAGGGCAGTAAGGTCGCGACCGCGATCAAGAAGATAATGGTCAATCCGGCCAAGAGGATCGAAAGCGCGATCTCGTTCGGCGTCTTCTGGCGCTGAGCGCCTTCGACGAGGCCGATCATTCGATCCAAAAAGGTTTCGCCGGGATTCGCGCTGACGCGCACGACGATCCAATCCGAGAGGACGCGCGTGCCGCCCGTCACGGAGCTCCGGTCGCCGCCGGACTCGCGCACGACGGGTGCCGACTCGCCGGTGATCGCCGATTCGTCGACCGTCGCGGCGCCTTGAATCACGTCGCCGTCGGACGGGATCAGCTCGCCGGTTTCGACGCGCACGAGGTCGCCTTTACGCAGCATCGTAGCCGCAACGGTTACGATTTGGCCGCCATCGAGCACTTTATTGGCGGTCGTTTCGGTTTTTGTGCGCCGCAGAAACTCGGCCTGCGCCTTGCCGCGTCCCTCCGCCATGGCTTCCGCAAAATTCGCGAAGAGCACCGTGAACCACAGCCACACCGCAATCGCAAATTCGAACCCCGGATTGCCTTGATGCGCCAGGAGATCGCGCAGCCAAAAGAAGGTGGTCGCCACGCTGCCGACTTCGACGATGAACATCACGGGATTGCGCGCTTGCCACCGTGGATCGAGCTTGACGAACGAGTCGGCGATCGCGCGCCCGATGATCGCCGTGTCCCACAGCGAGCGCGACTTGGGGCGTCGCTCCAAACGGCGTTGTGACAGCATGTTAGAACGTCTTTCCTTGGAGATTGAGCAAGTGCTCGACGATCGGGCCAAGCGCGTCGGCCGGGAAGAACGTCAATGCCCCGACGATGACGATCGTCCCGATCAAGAGCGCCACAAAAATCGGCGAATGCGTTGTGAACGTGCCGGGACCCGCCGCTACGGCTTTCTTTCCGGCGAGCGCTCCGGCTAACGCGAGAATCGGAATGACCTCTGCAAAGCGCCCGAACAGCATATTTATGCCGGTCGTCACGTTGTAGAATAAGTTCGGCCCGAGCCCTGCGAACGCGCTCCCGTTGTTGGCGTTCGTCGAGGTGAACGCATAGAGGATCTCGGAGAAGCCATGCGGACCGCCGTTGTTGAGGGTGGCCAGGCCCGGTGGAATCAGCGCGGCGATCGCGGTCGGAACGAGCACAAGCAGCGGCGTGATGAGCACCGAGAGCATGGCGAACTGCACCTCTCGGCGCTCGATCTTCTTCCCGAGGAACTCTGGGGTCCGGCCAACCATCAAGCCCGCGATGAACACCGTGAGAATCACGAACACGATCTTTGCATACAGCCCGCTTCCCACACCGCCGAAGATCAGCTCGCCGAGCTGCATGTTCACCAGCGGAATCAAACCGCCGAGCGCGGTAAACGAATCATGCATCGCATTGACCGCACCGCACGACGTCGCGGTGGTTATCACGGCCCACAACGCCGACGATGCAACCCCAAAGCGGACTTCCTTCCCTTCCATGTTTCCGCCGGCAACCCCCAAGGCGTGCACGCTTGGGTTCCCGGCCGCTTCGGCCCAATAACAGGCCGCGAACGCGACGAAAAAGAGAATCGACATCGCGGTGAAAAGCGCCCACCCTTGCCGCGTGTCGCGCACCATCCGCCCGTAGGTGTACGTGATCGCCGCTCCGATGACGATGATGAGCAGCATTTCGAAAATGTCGGTAAAGGGCGTCGGATTCTCGTTCGGCGAGGCGGAGTTTGCGTTGACGAAACCGCCGCCGTTGGTGCCCAATTCTTTGATGACTTCCTGCGATGCCATCGGACCGCCGGTGATCGTTTGCGTAACGCCCTCGACCGTTTTCACGTCGACGTTCGCCTGAAAGTTTTGCGGTATACCCTGCCAAACGAGAACGAGCGCACCTACGATCGAGATCGGCAGCAGAATGTAGAGGCAGCTCCGCGTCAGATCGACCCAAAAACTCCCGAGCGTTTTCACGGACGTGCGCGCGATCCCGCGAATCAACGCGATCGCAAGCGCGATGCCGGCCGCGGCCGAAACGAAATTATGCCAGGCCAGCCCCACCATTTGCGAGAGGAAGCTCATCGTGCTCTCGCCCGAATAGAACTGCCAGTTGGTGTTCGTCATGAAACTGACGGCCGTGTTCCATGCCAAGTCCGGCGCGAGGTTCGGAAAATGGTTGGGATTCAGCGGCAGCCACTGCTGCGTGCGAAGCAAGGCGTAGAGAAATGCCAGGCCGACCGCCGAGAAGGCGAGCACGGCGAACATGTACGTATACCACGGCATCTCTTCGTCTTCGCGCACGCCCGCAATAGCGTAGAAAGCGCGTTCGACCGGCGCGAGGATGGGCGACAGCCAGGTGCGCTCGCCTTCGAAGACCTTGGCCATGTACAGGCCGAGCGGTTTCGTCAACGCCAGTGCAATGAGAAAGTAGACGATCGCCTGGAGCCAGCCGATTCCGGTCATCGCGCCCTCCTAGAACTTCTCGGGGCGAAGCATTGCGTACAGGAGGTACGCAAAAGCCGCCACGGTCAAGATGAATCCGATAACGTCGTCCAATTGCACGATGCTCCTACACCTTCTCGCATCCGCGCGTATAGTATTCGAGCAGAACGAAGCTTACGATCGATAGAACGACCATTGCGATATCCAATAGCATCAGAATTGCACTCCCAGCTCCGCGCCGAGGCGGTTCTGCGTGTTTCCGTTACCGGTACGGCCGAAGCCCAAGCCCGGGAGGAACGATCCCAGTTGAACGAATGAATACTCGGCGCGCACGCTCAATGCGCCAGTCTTGAATTCCGGCGTAAGAGTGATCGTTTGAGCACGGCTTCCGGCGCCATATCCGACGAGATCCGCGTTGCCGCTTGGATCGCTCGACACGCTGTTGTTTCCGACGGTCTCGTAGCGCATTCCGAACGACCACGCCGGACTAAAGACGTAGTTGGCGATCAACGCTCCGGCATAAGCGGTTTCGTCTCCGCGATAACCCAGAGAGGCGTACCCGGGAGATCGAACGCTCAGAAAATACGGCGTGAGCTGGAGCTTGCCGAATTGCTGTGTGACCATGAGATCGTACTCGCGCTTGTTCGCCACCGAGGCGGTCGGATTCGGCGGCGTGTTCACCTCCGGAAGAATGAAGGCGAATTGCACGTTCGTATTTGCTGAAGGTGCCCAGCCCGCCAACCCCTCGAGCGCGCGATGATTCCCGGAATAAAAGCCGTCGTCGTATTCGAGATCTCCCGTAAACTTGCCCGACGCGTACGTTGCGCGGACGCCGCGCGAAAACGTCGGTTCCATGCTCCAGCCGAGACCGCGCTGGACGTCGACGTTTTGCCACGTAAAACCGTTCTCTTGGCCGAGGAGCGTCGCCATTTTGCCGAGCGTGAATGTCCAGGCCGCACTCGGCACGACCTGCACGTATGCGGACGGCACGAAGCTATACAGGCTCGTATTGGCGCCCTGTTGGAACGTCGGATTGAGCGCCATGCCGACGACCGGGAATGCGTACTCGCCGATCGTCCCGCCAAACCGGAAGACGCCGGTGTTGCGCGTTACGCCGACCATGATGTTGCTCCAGTCCGCACGGCCGCCCTGATCGACTGCGGTCGGCGAATCGAGCGCGCCGACGGCGTTGACGCCGTTCGTCTCGAACGTGTAATACCCGACGTTGGTTTGCCACGTCACGTTCGGTACGGGCGCGGGCGTCGGCGACGCGGTCGGGGATGGTCCGGGCGACGGCGAACTTTGCGCGCTCGCCCGAAGGGGCGCGACGAAGGCGAGCGTGCAGAAGAGCGCCGCCGTAGAGGCCGCACACGCGAGGAAGCGGGACATCTCCTCAACTATACGGCGGGTAAGCGTGCCGAACCATCCTTCGAACGGATGATCCGTTCGGACCTCAGGCTGCGGAATTGCGCGATTGGGACGTGAAAAACAGGACGACGTCGAACGGCTGCACTTCTTCGAAGTTCCGAATCCACACGAGCCTGCCGTCGCGCCATGTGCAAAGTGCAACGCCCGCACCCGATGGACGCTCCGGGCGCTCGCCTTGGGCGCGCTGCGCGATCATTCGATCGTCGCCTGCAAAATGGACGCGCCCGCGGGTTCCGGGAAAACGGGATAGGGCCGCGATCACGGGTGCGCTCAGTGCGGCGGGCGAGTATGTCGTGATCCCGAAAAGCCGCGCCGTCGCGCGCGCAAAGTCGGAGCGCTCCATGCGTACCACGACGGGCACGTCCGGATGCAAGGCCCGCGCCGTCAGCGCGATCTCCAAATTGACGCTATCGTTATTGGTCAGCGCGATGACGCCGTCGGCCTCACCGATATTGGCGAGCGTCAGTGCGTCATCGCTGTGCGCATCACCCGTGAGCAGATCCAAACGGCGCTCGCGCGCCCGGCGAATCAGGCCCGGCTCGGGGTTCGGCTCGATGACGACCACGGGTTTTCCGGTCGCCGCGATATAATCGGCGACCAAACCGCCGATTTTTCCCGCGCCGCATACCACCACGTGATGGCGCGTCCGAATCTTGCGCAACCCCTGCATCGCGATGTACTGTGCACGGGTTAGGGCCGAGCTGACGTAGCCGATGAAAATGCTCATGAAGATGATCCCGCCGAGCATCGTAGCGATCGCCCCGATGATTGCAACGGTGCCGAGTTGGGCGGCAACGTCGCCGCGGAATCCGACGTTCGTAATGGTCTCGGCAACGTCGAGAGCCGACACCACCCACGTTTTCCCCATCACGAGATGAAAATAGAAAAATGAAAACACGAAGAACGCCGCGGCAGCGAGCAGCAGCGAACGCAAGATCGGGTTCATGCGCCGGAGACTCGCCGCCGCCGCCTGAAAGCCCGAAGCGCGCTCCTTCTCGGCACGCGGGCGGTCGCGCATTGGGGCTTCGCCCCTGCGTGCGGTCGCGTGTATCGGCGCGAACAAAACCACCTCATCTTCCGGAAGCAGCTGCGTGTGGAGCGCCGGAGCAATGTGGCTGTTGACGGCGACGATCCGTCCCGTAATGCGTTGCTCCGCCTGCTCGATGCTCAAGGCCGCAAGACCGAGCGACGCGGCCGACCCACGCACGAATCCGAGAATCGGCCCGTCCACCTCGGGGAAACGCAATGCGAAGAAGCACGCCGGATTCAATCCGGTCGCGGCAAACGTCGCGGCAGAGTGGGCCGCGGGAGAGAGTACCGTGCAATCCTCGAGGTTTTGCTCGATTTTTCGCCCGAGAATGGTATTGAACTGCCGCAAGACGATGCGAATGCCCGGATTCAAGAATCGAGCGCGAAGCGCGACGTCAAGATTGAGTCCGTCGTCGTCGGAGACGGCTAAGATCGCTTCCGCGGTCATGATGCCGGCCAAGGTGAGCGCTTCATCCGAATCCGGATCGCGCGTTTCGACCGAAGCGCCCAACCGTTCAAAAACGTTGCGGCGTCCCGGACTGAGCGGCCAGAGCACGTGGACGGAGTGACCCGCGGTGGTCGTCAATTCGGCGCACACACGCTCCGCCAGCGGCCCCTCACCCACGATGACGATCAATGGAAGCACGGCCGTCTCTTTCTCTGGCACCCTCGCGAACTCCGACTCAATCGAATTGCCCGGCGAGACGCCGGATCGTGCGCGGCACGACGAGCGCCGACGCGAGGAGCGTGGCAAGCACCACTGCGAAGGTCACATCGATCGCAAGATCGCGGAACGCCAGCGTCGCGGGAAGCGCGATGGCAAGCGCCAGCGACAGGGCTCCTCGAGCTCCCGCGACCCGAATGACGTGCAGCCACGCGGGCTTCGCTTCGGTCCCCATCGCAAGCGGCGTCAGAGCGTACGCCAAAACCAATCGTGCGACCGCGATTCCGAACAGCGCCGCCACCGCGGCCAGAGGCCGGCTAAACGCATGCGATATATCGAGGGCCGCGCCCGTCAAGAAGAACACGCATGCGTTCGCAGCCAGCGCGAGCACGTCCCAAAATCGCTCCACATCTCGCGCGATCGACAACTCGATGAAACGCCGCTCGTACGCACGCAGCGCGATGCCGAAGGCGATCGTCGCGAAGATTCCGGAGCAGTGCACGAAATCCGCGCCGAGATAGGTCACGAACGCGCCGGCCAGCGTCCCGATCATTTGCGGTGCATCGCGGTCCTGCCGGCGCAACGCCAGCGCGACGAGATACGCCGCGCCGATGCCAAGAGCGATTCCGGCCGCAACTTGCGCGCACGCAACGAACGCGATGCCAAGCTCGCCGCGCGCGCTAAAACCGGCGAGAAGCGCCGCGAGGATCGCGCGGTACGCTACCACGACGACCGCGTCGTTGAGCAAGGCTTCGCTTTGAACGATCGTCGAGAGCGCGGCCGGAACGGGCATGCGGCGAAAGATCGCAACGATGGCGATCGGGTCGGTCGCGCTCACGATTGCGCCCACGAGCACCGCTGCCGGCAGCGGAACGTGCACCAACCACATCGCCGCGCCGACGATCAGCGTGGTGATCGCAACGCCGGGAACGGCGAGCGTTACGATCGGCCGCCACCTCCGCAAAAGTTCGTCGGCGTCCAGATTCCAGGCCGCCTCGAAGAGCAGCGGCGGCAAAAAAACGTACAGTGTCGCCGCACCAAATGCGTATGCGAATCGACCGGGCTCCGCGCTTTCGACGCCGGCGCCCAGCGCGATGAGGAGCAGCATCGCCCACAGTGGCATTCCGGCGGCCGTTCCACTCGGGCTTTACGAAATCATAGCGAAGTCGCGCGCAGGACCCTGTTCGTGCATCCGAACGGATCATCCATCCGGCGGATAGCCGCCACCGCTTGACGAGCCTACACTGAAAGTTGCGATGACTATCTATGAAGCCTCCGGACACCTCGGCGAACATTGCCTGGTGCGAACCTCTTTGGGTCGCCGCGTCTTCGGAAAACTGCAACGCATCGACGTCAACCGGTTCGTCGTCAAGGTACACGAACGTCCGGCGATCGTCTTGAGCGCTCACGAGATCACCGACATCGTCGATCTCGACGGCGCTGCAGACTAGCGGCGCGGCGCCAACACTTTCGGCGGCAAGAGCCAGAGCAGCGCCCCGGCGAGCCCGATCCGATTCGGTACCTCGACGCACGCGAGCGCGCCCTTTTTGAAATCAACTCTCCCTCCGCCGATTAGTCGGGAGACCGTTGCGCTGAAGCTCGGCTCGTGGCCGACGAACATGATTGCCTCCGCATCCGTATGCTCGCGAACGATTTTCGCGACGTCGGTCGCGTCGAAGTCGAGGCCGACCCTTTCATCGACGATCAATCGGTCGCGCGCGTTCAAACGGTCTGCAACGATCTGAGCCGTCTGCTTCGCGCGCGTCAACGGGCTGGTCACGATCAAATCGAGCTCCAAGTCGAGGGCTTCGATCGCCTTGGCCTCGCGCGCCATCTTCTCGCGCCCTTCCGCCGTGAGTGGCCGCTCGAAATCGGGACCGCTCCACTCCTCGCGATCCGCGATACCGTGTCTCAAGAAATAGCACTTCATGCGCGACGCCTACGCCGCGAAGGCATCGGGGTCCGCTCGGGTAGAAACTTTTTTCGGGACGGCTGAATAGAACGTTTCGATGGTTTTCGCCGTCCTGTTTTTGTCCGCGCTGGGCCTCGCCATCGTCGCGCTCACGATTGCGTTTACCGCTTCGCGCTATCCGTCACTTCCAGCGAGTATCCCGATTCATTTCTCGCTCAACGGCACGATCGACGGCCACGGGCCGCGCTGGACAGCCTGGCTGCTCGTTGCCGTTCAGGCGATGAGTGCTGCGACGGTTACCCCGGCCATGCTCCTCGCGTTTTCCACTCACGCATGGCGGCCGCTCACCGGCACACTGGGATTCACCGACAGTATTCTGGCGATTTTGCTGCGCGCACAATTTCTCATACTCACTCATGCGAATGCGACCGGGCGCGTTGCCATGCAATCGTTTTGGCTCTTTTTCGTCGCGGTTTTCGCGGCCGGCATTTTCTTCGCGATCTTCTTTAGTGCGTATGGGTGAAATTGCCAACGCGAACGCCAAAAGAGCGGATCGCCTCGATCGCGGCGCGCATACCGATCGGCTCCTGCGGGCGGCCTACCGTTGCGAAATACCACTCGGGGTCGATATTGAGCGTGCGGGTCTGCACCATGTCGACGCGCGTGTTCCGCAGGAATTTCGCCATGGCGGCGACTTCCTCCGCGTCGTCGGTGACGCCGGGGTGCGTCAGCAAGTTCAACGAAACGCGTAACCCCGCCGCGCTCGCCTCGCGCACACTTTCCAAAACGTCGTCGAGCGTGTAGTTCTGCGGGCGGTAATACGCCGCGTACGTGGCGGTCCGAAAGCTGTTGAGACTGATGCGCACGGCGTGCAACCCCGCGTCGATGCACCGTCGCAGCGCCCCGGGCATGCTTCCGTTCGTGTTGAGATTGATGGTACCCGGCGCGCCGCTCGTGCGGACGAGTTCGATGGCCTTGGCGATGGCAATCGAACGCAACAGCGGTTCGCCCTCGCACCCTTGGCCGAACGACGCGATGGCGCCTGGAACGCGTTCGAAATGCTGAATCGCAATGCGCGCCGATTCTTCCGCCGTTCCATCGAACGTGAGACGGGTTTGTGGGGCGGGAAGGTCGACGGAAGCATCGAGCTCGGAGATGCATCCCACGCAGCGCGCGTTGCATTTTGGAGAAACCGGCAACGCCGCCTCGCCGCGTTCGAGAAAAACGTTCTGCGCGGTGAAGCAACCATATTCGCGCGCGCAAAGTGCGACCTGCGCCAGCACGCGATTGGAGGGATCCAGGCCGAGCCGCCGGTCGACGATGCGATCGAGTTCGCCCTCCGCAAAGTAGCGCGGCGTCCAATCTTCGCTCTCATCCGTTCGCATCGCCGCGACGTGCAGCCGATCGTCGACGACGCACGCAAACGTGTAACCGAAAAGCGGAAGCGCGGGTGCGCCTTCCTCCTTGACGTAGGCCGGCAGAAGCAGCCGCGTGTATCCGGCGGGTAGCGCCACCGCCAGCCCGAAGCGGCGCTGCGCCGGTCCGCGCTGGGTGAGCGGCCGCCGTCCTGGGAGCAGCATCGGAACGCAGCCGTCCGGGGCTGGAATCAACTCCGCGGCATCGGGCGTTCGAACGATCCCACCGTCCGCGAGCGGCGCGCTCGATTCGTCGAAAAAGATTCGACCGCGCTTGTCGCAGTACGCCAGACCGCTCAAAGTTCTTTGTTGAAAAAGAATTCCGTTTTGAACGTGCCCGAGTATCCGTGACGCGCGAGAAATCTACGAAGCGGCGAACGGATCATGTCGGTGCGCAGGCGGACTTTCAGAACGCCCCGTTGCCGCGCCCACGTTTCCGCGGCGTTGAGCAGTGCGGTCCCGATTTCGCGTCCGCGCCACACTTCGTCGACCACCAAGTCGAGAATTTCCACCTGGCGCCCGATGAACAGCGTGAAACGATCCAGCACGGAGACCATTCCAACGATGGAGCCGTCGGTCATCACCGCGACGATGGTATCGCGATCGTGCATGCGCACCGCGAGCCACTCCCACGCTTGCCGCTCCGTGAGATAATAGCCGACTTGTTGCGTCAAACGCAAAATGTGCGGCGCGTCATCGGGGATCGCAGTGCGAATCGTGCACTGGATCGGAGTTTCGGGTTGGTTCATCGGGCCAGCGTAGCCCGTTCGCCGTCGAGCGCGACGTCGGCATCGAAGACGTGCGCCGCGGGGCCGGTCAAGAACGCCGAACCGGCGCCGTCCCACTCGACCTGCAGCCGGCCCCCGGGAACGTTGACTTCGACCGGCGATTTCAAACCGAAGAGCGTTATGCCGGCGGCAGCGCATGCCACCGCCCCGGTGCCGCACGCCATCGTCAAACCTGCGCCGCGTTCGTAGTGCCGCACCAGAAGCCGCTGCGGACCGGCGCGCACCGCCGCATGAACGTTGGCGCCCGTAGGAAACTTCGCGCTCAGCTTGGGTCCGATTTCCGCAAGATCGACGTCGGCGAGCGCCGATACGAAGAGCACGACGTGCGGATTGCCGAGTGTGACGCAATATGCATCTTTCACCCCGGCCGCGGCGAGCATTGCCGGGTCGACTTTCGGCACGCCCATGTCGACGCGCACCTCGAATGGATCGAAGGAAACGACGTTGGCGTGCAACGTTCCGGCCAGAGTCTCCAAGCTGATTTCGCCCGGTCCTCCGTGTTCGCGCACGTAGCGCGCGACGCAGCGAATTCCGTTTCCGCACGACTCCGCTTCGGTACCGTCCGGGTTGAAAATTCGCATTTTGACGGCGGCCGACTGCGACGGCAACACGAGAATCAGTCCGTCCGCACCGATCCCGGCGTGACGGTCGCATACCTGGCGGGCGAAGGCTGCGGGGTTGGGCAGCTCGCGCGTGCGGCAGTCCACCAGGACGAAGTCGTTCAGCGTGCCGTGCATCTTCGTCACCGGCACGGAAGGCATTAGGAGTCGGCCGCCTCCGCCGGCCCCGTCGCGAACGAGTTCTGCGGCGACACCGTCGAGACGGCGTGTTTGTAGATCAAATGCGTCTTACGTTCGTACTCCAGAAGAATCGTAAATGAATCGAAGCCTTTCACGATACCTCGAAGTTGGAAGCCGTTGACGAGATACACGGTCACGGGGATGCCCTGCCGCTTGATCTCGGCGAGATAACTGTCTTGCAGCGGCGGGGAACGCATCCCGGGCGCGCTGTTTGCCGTCATGCAAACGCCTTCATGCCCAACCAAGCTTTTCCCTTGCCAAGCGCGCGAGCGTTGCGCGAGCGTCCGCGACCGGAACCCTTATCGTTTGCGGCTCGGTACGAAACCATGTTTGCTGGCGTTTCGCATAGCGCCACGTTGCACGATTGAGCAGCGTTTGCAGCTCGCCCTCGGTACACCACCCGCGCAAGTATGCGTCGGCTTGTGGATACCCGACCGCGGACGCCGCAATCGCTTCGGGCCCGATGCGCTCGGCTTCTTCGAGCAGCCCGCGCGCCAGCATCGTGCGCGTGCGGTCCTCGATGTTGTGCTTCAAAGTCGCATCGTCGATCTCCAAAAAAGCCTTTACGAACGGAATGCCGGCGCTCTGAAGCGAGACGACCGGTTCGCGCCGCTGCATCGCGGCGTCGCCGCCGAGCGCAACTTCCAAAGCGCGCAACACCCGATACGCGTCCTGCGGATGAAGGGACTTCGCACGCGCACGATCGTGGAACGAAAGCCACTCGTGTAGAAACGCGGCGTCGTGCAAACGCGCCTCGCGGGCAAGGCGCCCGCGGAGCTGCTCGTCGAACTGCGGAGCGAGCTCCACCGCACCGGTAAGCGCGCGGATGTAAAATCCGGTACCGCCCGCGACGATCGCCCGGCCTCCGCGACGGCGCACGTCCTCGATAATGCGCACCGCATCCTGGCTGAACCGCG
>JAFAIW010000186.1 GCA_019236495.1 Vulcanimicrobiota bacterium
CGCCCCGGCCCGGTGATTCGCAACGAGTGGCGCAACGGGGGTTACCCCGCGTGGCTGTTGCGCCGCCCGGAATACGACATGCCGCTGCACGACGTTCTCGAAGGCCGTTATCCCGCGACCGCGACCCTGCAAAACGCCCACTCCGACGATGCCGCAAAGGAATGGCTCGCAAACGATACTCACCGTCGATTCGCCTCCCGCTGGCTGCGCACGCTGCTGCGCGACGTGCAGCCGTGGAGTTCGGACGTCATCGCGATCGCGCTCGACGACGACCAAGGCGCGTATCTGGACAACCAAACGTGGCCCGCCCCTCACCTTGCGCAGTATTTGCGCTATCTTCGTGGCGTCGTGCAAGAGATCACCGGCCCGCACGTCCCGCTCTTCATCAACACCTATCAAATGAAGGTGACCGCTTCATCTCCCGTGTGGGCATGGGGCAATTGGTATCAAGGCGACGCGTACGCGATCGGCGAGCACGACCGCGCGCAGCTCGAACTCGACACCGGCTTGCTACAGACCCGACCGCTTCAGCCCGCGATGATCAGCGAATTCCAGGCCGGTTGGCTGCAGGGGCCGGACGAAACGCAGCCGCGTCCGGCCGATCCAACGAATACCGCTCTTGCACTGGGATCGCTGATCGGCATCGGCGCGCACGGCATCGTCAACTTCCCCGTCCAGGACACGCTCTATCCGGCCGGCGACGAAGTACCGTTCGCGAATGCGTTCTACGGCTGGGACGCAGCGCTTACGATCGAGGGTGCGCCCTCGGCGCGTTACGCGCCAACCGCAACGTGGGGAGCGATCCTCGCCGCCTACGGGCCCGCACTCGCGCGGTCGCATCGCGTCGCCGATGCGGCCGTCGCATATTTGACCAGCGCCTACGATCCGCGCTCGATCACCAACGACGAGATCGCAACGATCGCTCAGCAGACGATCTTGGCGCAACAGTGGTGCAGGGCGGCGTCGCTCGCCTGCGACTTGGTCGATCTTCACTACGTCTCGCGCGGCGCACTGCGGCATTATCCGCTGCTCGTCGTGCCGCGGGCGCTCGCGCGCCCATTCGTCGATGCCCAAACGAATGCTGCGCTCGCTGCATTTCGCAACGCCCATCCATCCAGCACTTTCGATCGGAATTTCTCCGAACGCGACGTTGCACGGGCGCGCACCGAAGCGAATGCACTTTTGGCGCGCGCGCTGCACGCACGCACGGTTGACGGCTTTGCCGGAGCGACGGTGCTGCAAACCGATGGCGGAGCGCCGCAGCTGTTTCTCGCGGCGCAAAACTACTCCGCTGCGCCGGTGCGCGCAGCGTTGACGGTGCACGTACCGGGTCTTTCGACCCGGCACGTGCAGCTGACGCTCCCCGCGCGCAGCGCCACCGTGCAACCGCTCGATGTGCAGGCGCCCGAAATCTTTCCTCTGCCGCTTTCTCGGGGCGTGACGCCGGAGACGCCGCTCCCCCTCGACGGCTATGCATTCCCGGCGCAAGCGGCGTTTCGGCGCGTTCCGCCGCACCAAGCCGTCGCATATCGAGCGGACGTTTTCGGCGACGGCGCCCCGGTCGTCGTGATGGAAAATACGCTGGTCCGGGTCATTGTCTCGCCGAGCGCCGGCGGCCGCGGGTTCGTTTTCGAATCGAAGGCGAGCGGGCGGAGCATGTTCAACACGATCGGCGCGATGCGCGACGGCCTCGCTTTGCCGCCTTCGCCGTCACCACGCGACTACATCGCGAAATACACGCATGAAATGGATGCCGGGACCTTCAACCGCCCGTACGACGCCGCCATTCTTCGCAGTGGATCGATCGCGGTCGTACGCCTTTCCTATGCCGCCCAGGATCTCGGCGGCACGCACTTCGTACGCACGCTGCGGTTGCTGCCCGACGAACGCGAGCTGCGCCTAGAGAGCCGTGCGACGCAACCTGCAAAGCGTTTTGACGCGCTGTCGGTGGGCGATGCCTCGGATGACCCGCGCACGATCCGCATATTGATCGCACAACACGATGCGCCGCTTTCGATCGGCACGACCGTAACGCTCGAGGCATCGATGAGCGCGATCGCATTGTACAGCACGAAGACGCACGAGCTGGCGGTGTTGCGCTGGAGTACTACGCCGGGTCCGGTTACCGTCGACGAGCGCCGGCAGGGCATCATCGTCGAGGTTCCATCAGGGACGGCCGCGCGCGCGCGTTACGCGTACGACACCGCCCCAACCCTCGCGGGCGCGCGTGCCGCGTTCGAGCATCTGACAGGACGCACATCGGACGGCGCGAATGGGGGCGCACGCCGGTAGCGCGCTCGGGGAAGTGGCGGAACGGTAGACGCAGCCGCCTCAAAAGCGGCCGGGCAAAACTCGTGTGGGTTCAAATCCCACCTTCCCCACCAACCGTCCAACCGTTGCGAAGCGGCTAGCCTTATCAAGTGATGCATCTGGGCCCTTATACGGCGGCGTTTTCATTCTCGTCGCAATCTGGATCACGATAACCGCTGGGGAGCGATCGCGGTCGTCGTACTTCTCGCCCGAGGGCTTCTAGA
>JAFAIW010000245.1 GCA_019236495.1 Vulcanimicrobiota bacterium
ACGGCGACTCCGTCGTCGCACTGCCGCGCGGTTTTCGGGCGCTTGCCTCGACGGCACGTTGTCACGTGGCGGCGATAGGCAACCTCGACAAGAAGATCTACGGCGTTCAATTCCATCCCGAAGTCGTGCACACCGATTGCGGCCGCCGCGTCATTCAAAACTTTCTCCATGCGATCGCGGGGCTTTCCAACGACTGGCAGATGCAATCGTTCGTCGATCGAGCGATCGCCGACATCCGCGCGCAGGTCGGCGACGCCAAAGTGATCTGCGCGCTTTCCGGCGGCGTCGATTCGGCGGTGGCCGCAACCCTCGTTTCGCGCGCCGCGGGCGAACAACTCACCTGCGTCTTCGTTGACAACGGCCTGCTCCGTAAGGACGAAGCGAAAACCGTCGTCGCGGCGTTCCGCGACGTCCTGCATTTGAACGTTGTCGCGGTCGACGCGCGCAAGCGTTTCCTAGACCGCCTCGACGGCATCGTGGATCCCGAAGAAAAGCGCATTCGGATCGGTCACGAGTTTATCGCGATCTTCGAAGAAGAAGCCCGCAAAATCCCAGGCGTGGAATTTCTCGTGCAAGGCACGCTCTATCCCGACGTGATCGAATCGAAGACGCCGGATTCGAAAGCCGGCCACAAGATCAAATCGCATCACAACGTCGGCGGATTGCCCGAACAGATGCACCTCAAGCTCGTCGAACCGCTACGCTTGCTGTTCAAAGACGAAGTTCGAGAAGTCGGTCGGGTTCTCGGCCTGCCGGCGCACGTTGTCGAACGTCAACCTTTCCCGGGGCCCGGCCTCGCGGTACGCGTGCTGGGCGCGGTCTCGGAAGAACGGCTCGCGGTGGTGCGCGAGGCGGACGCGATCGTGCGCGAAGAAATCGACAACGCCCGGCTCGATCCCAAACCCTGGCAGTACTTTGCAGTCCTCACGCCGCTGCTCAGCGTCGGCGTAATGGGCGACGGGCGTACGTACGCAAATCTCGTTGCGGTGCGCGCGATCACGAGCGAAGACGGAATGACCGCCGATTGGGCACGCTTGCCGCACGAGTTGCTCGAGCGCATTAGCTTGCGCATCGTCAACGAAGTGCCGGGCGTGAATCGCGTCGCGTACGACGTGACGTCCAAACCTCCCTCGACCGTCGAGTGGGAGTAAGGCCGAAAGCGACGTCGTGCGCGTCTTGATCGTTGGAAACGGCGCGCGCGAAGACGCGCTGTCTTGGAAGCTTGCAGCCGCGCCGTCGTGTTCCGGCGTGTTTGCAGCGCCCGGAAATGCCGGCACCGCTTCACGCGGCGAAAATTGGGCGATTGCGGCCACCGACGGCAAAGCGATTCTCGAACGCACACGCAGGGAAGCAATCGACTTGGTGGTGCTCGGTCCGGAAAGCGCGATTGCGGCAGGTGTCGGCGATCGTCTACGCGATGCCGGCATCTCAACGTTCGGTCCAAATCGCTCCGGCGGCCGTCTGGAATCGAGCAAAGTGTTTTCCAAACGGTTCATGGAGCGTCACGGAATTCCGACCGCGCGCGCGACGATCGTCCATTCGTTCGACCAAGCCGTCAAAGCACTCGCCGATTGGAAGGGCGCGTGCGTGGTGAAAGCCGACGGCCTCGCCGCCGGAAAAGGTGTCGTCGTTGCACCCGACGCCGCAGCCGCCCGCGTGGTGCTCAAAGATTGGTACGACAACCAACGCGTGCCGGGCGGCGGAGCCGACGTGTTGCTAGAAGAGCGATTGCGCGGGCGCGAGGTGAGCGTCTTTGCCGTCGGCGATGGGCGCGCGATGCTTCCGATGGCCGCCGCGTGCGATTACAAACGCGCCGGCGACGGCGATACCGGCCCGAACACCGGCGGCATGGGCGCGTACTCTCCGCCCGCCGCCTTTCCGCCGGACATCTTCGATCAAGTCCGCGAGCGCATTCTGGCGCCTGCGCTGCGGGGGTTGCTTGCGGAAGGCGAGCAGTACGTTGGAGTGTTGTACTGCGGGCTTATGTGGACCGACGACGGCCCGTACGTCATCGAATTCAACGCGCGTTTCGGCGACCCGGAAGCGCAAGTGTTGATGCCGCGCATCAACGGCGACTTTGCGCAATTCTTGAAGTCCGCCGCTGACGGCGCACTCGATCCCGCGCAGATCACGTTTGCGCACAAAGCCTGCGTGGGCGTCGTGCTCGCGACGCCGGAATATCCGATAACGAGCACGCCGGTAAAAGGCTTGCCGGCCGATTTAGAACTTCCGGATGGCGCGCAGGCTTTTTGGGGAGCGTCGAGCCGAAACGGCAAAACGGTCGATTCGAACGGAGGACGCGCGCTTACGATTACGGCATTGGGCGACTCGGTGAGGGACGCGCGCACGAACGCATACGCCGCGGTGCGCGCTCTCTCCTCAAGGTTGGGGAATCAGCTGACGTTTCGCACCGACATCGCAGCCGACATCTAGGGGCCCCAGCGATTCTTGAAGCGTTCGTTCGGAACGAAATAGAGCTTCGCATGCGGGTAGTCGAGATACAGATCGTAGTTTCGCAGCAAATCTTGACCGATTAGGCCGTCGTAGTCGTCACCCTCGAAAGACCGTTGCCCTTGCGTGAGATCAAACGTCCAATGCGGAAACGTGTAACCGGCGAAATGAAAGTCCTTGACTTGAAGCGAGCGAACTTCAACCGACCCGCCAACGCCCCCCGTTTGGTTGAAAAAGGGATATGCCGCGAGCATTTCATCTCCGAGGCCCTGGTCCGTCGTTTCGCGTGGATGCGCCCGGGCAAACCCCGAAAAGAGCGTGCTCCGGTCGGCACCCGTATCGACGATGAAAAGATTGCCGGTGGCGCCGTCGATACTGGCGTCCACAATGGGGACGTGATCGTCGAGCACAATGGGAACCGCGATTGCTCCCGCGGGGGGAACGAACGAATCCGGTGCTAGCGCTTCCGCAGTGCCGTCGACATAGTCGATGTGCACGACGGCGTGGTGCAAGAGCTCGTCTCCGAGCAGTCCGACGAGGTGCGTCTTTTGTTCCATGTACTCGGCGAACGGCGCGACGTCGACCGTTACGTCGTGGAGTTGAACGCCACCGATAGAAATCAAGGGAATCGTGGCGCGTGAGATGTGGAACTTGCCGGCGACGCTCTCGGTGCCTCCCCCGAACGTGGTGAGATGCAGCGCCACCGCCTCATCGCGATCGAACAGGACTCCGGAGGCTCCCGAGTCGAGTTGAAAAGCTTCATCCTTGCCGGCAATCTGCGCATGCAACACGACGCGATCCGCCAGGACCGATACCGGCAGCGTCACGCGAGGGCCGTCCAGCGTCACCATGCCGACGCGCTCCGCCGGCACGGCAAGCGAGCTGCGATCGACCGTTACGCCGCGTTGAATCGACACGGCGACGTAGTCGCCGTCGTTTTCAGTATCGCCGTCGGAGTAGTGCACGTGCCATGCGTCGGCTTTTCCTTTCGTCGAGCGAAAATCGGAAAATGTTTCGACTTCCCGCCGATCTTCGACGATGCGTTCCTCGCGCACCAGCTGAAAT
This sequence comes from Vulcanimicrobiota bacterium, assembly GCA_019236495.1. GTDB lineage: Bacteria > Vulcanimicrobiota > Vulcanimicrobiia > Vulcanimicrobiales > Vulcanimicrobiaceae > JAFAIW01. The sequence goes on from JAFAIW010000245.1 coordinate 3,517, forward strand.
GAGGCGGCGTCGTAAAACATCCACTCGCGACGGCCGCCGGGAGGCGCAACCTGTACCACGTACGCCTGCGCCGGGGTCCGAACCATTCCCAATAGCGAAACGCCGTGCGCGGCGGGCTGTGAACTTTCCAGCGCCGCATCGCTGATTTCGTCCATTTTGTGGATGCCCGCGAGACGTAACACTTGGCCGTTCGCGTCTTGCTCCCACGCTTTTCCGCCGAGGTGCCCGTACGCGGTGTGAAACGGACCAAGCGTCTGATCGACGCGCAAGTCATCGCCGGCGCGCACGATCGAGCGCGTTCCGGTTAGACCGTTTTGCGCAACCGTCCATTGTTGCAGCGTCGTATCGGGAAGAATGAATGGGATCTTTCCGACAGCGTGCCGGTTTCGCGCAAGTACGGTATCCAGCGTCAGATTCG
>JAFAIW010000287.1 GCA_019236495.1 Vulcanimicrobiota bacterium
CGATCAAGCGTCGCGCGCCATGGGGTGGGGGCCCCACGAAGTGGGGGACGCGGAGCCCGGGGCGGAGCGCCTTCTAAACGGGATGCGTCACAGCCGACATCACGGTTAGAGCTTGACAAACGATTCGCGCCAGATTAGTCTATTCAATAGACTAATCTGGAGGACAGGCAATGGAGATGATTCTTTCCTGGGTTGGCTGGGCCGCAGTCGGGGTGCTGGTGACGATTTTTGCGCAGTGCCGCCACGAGCGCGCGCCGCAATTTGGCGAGGTCCCGTGGCGGTAGACGGAATGGAACCGCGCGACCCGATTCCGGGCGAAATCCGCGAGCACGCCGCAATGCTCGACCGCATTCTCGCAAATGCGTCGCGCGAGGTGCACCTTTCGGGCGAGCCGTTCATCGTGTGGGGCATCATCGGCGCCGTTCTCAACGTGGTGCCGCAATTGATCTTCAACGGCGGCGCGCCACGATCGCTGTTCTTCGTTTCGTTGGCGGTCTTGGCGTTCGGTATCGTTTGGACGATTCTGTGGGCGCGCAGGTTAGCGCGTCATGCCGAACGCTGGAGCAATCTCGACGTCATGATGGCCAAATTGTGCAACACGATTTGGATGCTCACCGCGGTGATGGCAATCGGCGCGACGACGCGCGTCTTCGCCAATTGGGCGTCGGCGGCGATTTGGAGCTTTGCATGGGCCATCGCGCTCGTCTTTGCAGGATGGCAAGGAAATCGCATCGCGCTTTACGGCGGCATCGTTCTCGCACTTTCCGTCGTCGCGGCAAATCTCGCGCCGCTCTACCCGTACGCCGGATACGTCTTGGCCGCGGGAATGCTGCTCGGGATGAGCGTGACAGGCGTGCTTCTGACCACCCAACGACGCTGCTGAACGGATGGACGATCTCTTGCTCTCCAAGATCCGCTTGAGTGCGATCGCCGAGCTATTGGCCAACGAATGGATGACGTTCTCCGCGCTGTTGCGCGCGGTGAACACGACAAACGGCAACCTCGGCGCGCACCTTGCGAAACTCGTCGAAGCCGGTTACGTGGCGGAAGAGAAAGTCTTCGTCGATCGCAAACCGCAAACGCGCTATCGGTTGACGAAATCCGGCCGCAACGCATTCGTCGCGCACGTTTCAGAAATGCAAAAACTCTTGGAGCAGGCCCAATGACGGTCGTTGAATTGGAAAACGTCACCAAAACGTACGGCACGGTGAAGGCGCTCGACGGCGTCTCACTCTCGATTCCCGAAGGTCAAACCGTCGCGTTGCTCGGTCCGAACGGCGCAGGAAAAACCACCGCGATCTCGTTGATGCTCGGCCTGCGCCGTCCGACCGCCGGCCGGGTACGACTGTTCGATGCACGACCGGAGGCTCTCGCAGTGCGGTCCCGCGTCGGCGTCATGCTGCAGAGTTCCGGCATCGCCGAACACTTGCGGGTGGGTGAGGCCATCGAACTCTTTCGCACGTACTACCCGCAGCCGCTCGCTTTCGAGCGCATCGTGGATGCGGCCGGTCTCGGTCACCTCTTGCGTGCCAGGATCGCGACGCTTTCGGGCGGCGAGCTGCAGCGGCTCTATTTCGCGGTTGCTATCTGCGGCGACCCGCGCGCGGTTTTCTTGGACGAACCGACGGTCGGTCTGGATGTGCACGCGCGCCGTGCGTTGCTCGAAACGATTCGCGTCATCGCCGCGGAAGGCCGCACGATCGTACTGACGACGCACTACTTGGAAGAAGCGGACGCCCTCGCCGACCGCATCGTCGTGGTGGATCGCGGGCGAGTCGTAGCCGATGATGCACCCTCCGCCATCAAAGCCGGAGCCGGTGTCAAGCGCGTATCGTTCGTGTGCGATCCGGAACGCGAACCCGCGCTGCCCGCGGAGCTCGTCACCGACGTGCGTCGCGCCGGAGCTCGCATCGACTTTCTCAGCGCGGAACCCGAGATGGTCCTGCGCGAACTCTTTGCGCGCGGCTTTGTTCCGCACGATCTGTTGGTCACGGGCGCCACGCTGGAAGAAGCGTTCGTTGCGATGACCGGTCAGGAGCGTCAATATGCGTGACACCGCGCCGATCTTTCCGATGTTTGCCGCACAGGCACGCGTCGAGTTCTTGCGCCTGTTGCGTTCGCCCGCATTTGCGATTGCCACGATCGCTCTGCCGATCATGTTCTATGCGTTCTTTGCCTTGCAGTCGGCGCACGAAACGTTTGCCGGGATTCGCGCCGGAGTGTACTTCTTGGGGTCGTATAGTGCTTACGCCGCGGTGACGATTTCGCTATTTTCATTCGGGATCTCCGTTGCGGCGGAGCGCGACAACGGTGCGACGCGCCTGATGCGAGCGCTGCCGCTTCGTCCGAGCGTGTACCTCGGCGCGAAGCTTGCGGCCGCCATTGCGTTTTGCGCGATCGCGATCGCATGTTTGACCGCATTCACGCTGGCAACCGGCGCGGTTCGCATGCCCCCGGCCCAGTGGCTCGGGATGCTCGGCGTGCTTCTTGCGGGTTCCGTGCCGTTCACGGTGTTGGGTTTCGCAATCGGCTACTTGGTGAACATCAATTCCGCGGTCGCCGTGCTCAATCTCATCAATCTCCCGATGTCGTTCGGATCGGGACTTTTCATGCCGTTGGCGTTCCTGCCGCCGTTCGTCAAGTCGTTTGCACCGTATCTTCCGAGCTATCATCTCGCGCAGCTGGCATGGACGGCGGTCGGAGCACCCGGTGAAAGCGCGGTGCGCGCTTTCGGATGGCTCGCCGCGTACTTCGTGCTGTTTGCCGCCGTGGCACTTCGGGCATACCAGCGCGAAGAACGCAAAAGCTTCGCCTGAAAAGCGGAGGGTCCACCCGGGATTCGGGGTACTTGGGGTGCATGGATAAGCGCAACGATCGCGAGCGGACGACCACCGAGCGCGAAACGAGCAAGCCCGACCTCGCCGTGTACGGCGATACCGATCTCGATCCGAACGAAGACGACCAACGCGACGCGCACCACGCCGACGACGACGAAATCGTTTAGACGCACGTCACGGAGACAGAAGCAACGTTTCCCGGGTGTGGCGAGCGACCGCGGCATCGCTATAGGGGAGCGCGATCAAGCGATTTGCTTGCCAATCCGCGTTGAGATCGGTGTAGTGCGGCGAGCCGGGTTCGCCGGACTCGCCTTCCGGAATCACGATTCCGCCGGCGTCCCAATTTCCGACATCCCACACCGCGCGGAAGCTTTGCGAGTGACCGTCGGCCTGTACGCGAACCGTGTAGCTGTCGCCGTCCCCTTGCATCGCAGGTGCATTTAGCCACGTCACGCCGAGGTTACTGAGCGGATTGCGCACCGCTACGTCCCCATAGTCGCCCCAGGTGCGATGTTCGATATCGGGATGTGCGGCGAGCACGTCGCGAAACGCGCGAATCAAGAACCGGTCGTAGTCGTCATCCGGAACGTAGCCGCGCGCGTCTTCTCGGACCGCTCGCAGCACCGCGACGAAATCGCTGCCGTCCGCCGTCGCATGATACGCGGCCCCGTTTCGGGCCCCAAACAGTCCGCCGGCGAAGCGGGCGACGGCCGCACGCTTGAGTTCCCAAGCGAGCGGCGCACCCGTAGAATCCGGCTCGAGTCGTCCGTCCCACGCTGCCAAAACCGCCAGCGCATCGCGCTCGCGACGAGATTGCGAAGCCGCCGCACGCCCTTCCGCGGCAATCACATCGCGCGCGAGCTCGCGCTCGGCCACGGACGACGTCGCGACTTGTATTTGCGAAAAATCATCGACCGAATACTTATCGCGCGCCGCAAGCGAAGTCCGAACCTCGTACGCCCGGTACGGCGGTGCGAATGCTGGGCTCAAACGATAGCGGTATCCGGCTCCGTATATCACGTTGTTCGACGACCAGGCGATGGAGTTTCGATTCGCATCGACGTGCGGCAACGCTTCGAACGGAACGTTCGGAAAAGCGACGGGAGTTGAAATGTGGATGCGCCGGCCCCAGGCCGGATCGTCGGGAATTTCTCCCGCGAGGTGATATGCGGCAAGACCGGTGGCGTCGGCGAGAACGAAATTCTGTGGCGGCCCGGGATACGTCGCCAACGCCGACAACGCGCCGGAGATCGAGCGCGCCCGGTCGAGGCGATCGAACGTCGTCAGGGGCGAGCGCGGTTCCAAATCCGCATTCCAGTGCACCATCACGTGCAAGCCGCCCGAAATGACTTCGAACCCGTTTGCATCGCGATGATACGTGCGGTGGACGTCGCGTCCAAAGCGAACGTGAAACGTTTCGTCGCGCGCGATGTCCGGTTCGAGTCGCGCGACCTCGTAAACGGTTTCGGTCGCAACGGTGCCGTTGGTTGCGCCCCATGCGACGCTATCGTTGTGTCCTAGGATGACGCCGGGCGTCCCGGCCAAGGATGCACCCGCGACGTGATACCCCGGCGCGTGCAGATCGATGAGGTACCAAACGCCGGGAATGCCCAGGCGCAAATGCGGATCGCTCGCTAGGAGCGCGTGACCGGTGAGGCTGTGCGCCGCGCCGGCGACCCAATTGTTGCTCCCGAGCTCCGCAGCCTCGAACGTCGCGGCGACGTCATTCGAAAACGGCCGGCCGGAATGGGCGAGCGGCGGGAGCGACGCGAGTGGAAAAGGAGCGTGCGGATCGAGGGGCACGTCGTATTTCGGATCGCTCAGGGGGAAGAGACCATCGACACCCGGCTGGCCGTACACTTTGCCAACGAAGTCGCGCGTGTAGACGTCGTTCCACGAATCGATCAAGTCGAGCACGGTTGCAAAACCGCATGCCAGCGAGTCTTGGGGACGCCAGCGCTCCGGCCGCAGTGCGATGAGGCGGTACTCGAACGGCAGCGGCTCGTGCTGCATGGCGGCGTTGACGCCGTCCGCGAAAGCCGTCAGTGCGTCGCGCTCGTCTTGTGGAAGGGCATTCCACTCGCGTTGCGTGATGCGCGGAATGTCGACTACGCGCGCTTCCTCGTCGCTGTCGAGGGCCGCGCCGCCGAACATTTCAGCGATTCTTCCGTACACGAAGTGACGGATCAAATCCATTTGAAACAGCCGGTCGGAACCTTCGACGTACCCGTCGGCAAAGAACAGATCGTGTTCGTTTTGCGCTTTGATGTGCGGAATACCGCGTTCGTCGCGCGCGATCGTAACGGGTGCTCGCAGGTCCAAGCCCGCTATCGCTCCGCTCGTCCGTGAAACGGCGCTGTGAAAGGAGACGGCGAGGTATATCCCAGCGGCGGCGACCAAGGCGACGGCGGTGGCCGCGACGATTGCTACGGCGCCCGCGATGCGACGCGCGAGTCGGGGTGCGCTAGAGCTCAACGTAGACGTCGTCGCCGTCAACGCGGACCGTATACGTTGAAACCGGAAGGACCGCGGGCAGCGTCAGCGCTTCGCCGGTCCGCACGTCGAATGTGGCGCCGTGACGCGGGCACGTGATGCGGCATTCGTCGAGCTCGCCTTGGTCGAGCGGGCCGCCGTCGTGCGTGCAGACGTCCTCGATGGCATAGATCGCTCCATCACAACTGCACAGCATTATTTCGACGCCGTCGACCACGACGCGCTTGGTGGTTCCGGGCGCAATTTCGGATTTCTTTGCGACGAGGGGCATCGCGCGTTCTTCGTGCCGCGATGCTTCAATGCTTTCGGCGCGTTCGACCGGGTTCGCGATGAGGGCATGCCGAATCCCGGCGCGTGACCACCAGCGATCTCGTTCCGATCCCGCAGACGCAGCGGAACAATTGGCCGGGCACGAGTCCCGCCGACGAAATATCCTCCGACGCCGGTGCGCTGCTCACCGCGTGGCTGCGTCCCAAGCGCGGCGGCGACCTCGACGTCGACCGGGCGCGAGCGATCGGATCGACGATTCCGCGCGCGCGAACCTACGCGGAGCGTGGCGACTTAGCTCGCGCCACGTCGGCGGATCCGGCGGACGTCGACCGTCTAAAAACCTATTGCGCGGATTTTGGAATCGAGGTCGTCGGAACGCATTGGAGATGCGTGACGTTGAGCGGGCCCCTTCGCCAGCTCATTCGCGCCTTCGATGCGACGGTTGCGATGCACGAAACACCCGACAAACGCCGTTTTCGCCACCGGAGCCGGTCGTTGCACGCTCCTCCCGAAATCGCCGCAATGCTGCGAGGCATCTTCGGTTTGCACCAGTGGCCGCGCTCGCGCGCGATCGCGCCGCTGCAGGGTCAGCTCACGCCGCTCTCCGCGCACGACATCGCGGCGCGCTACGCATTTCCCGACGCCGACGGCTCGGGCCAAACGATCGGAGTCTTGCAGCTGCGGGGGACTTTCAACGCCGGCGATTTCACCAAGGGCATGCAACTGCAAGGCGTTGCCGCGCGCATGCCGCTTGTCAAACGCGTCGACGATGCCGAATTGGCGCATGCGGAACAAACGGCAAAGGATGTCGAGTCCGCAATCGATGCGCAGATCGTCGGATCGCTGGCGCCCGGCGCACAGATCGTCGTCTATGCCGCGCCGGACGACGAGCGCGGCGTGCTCGACGCCGTTCGCACCGCGCTCTTTGACGAAGAAAGCCGGCCGTCGGTGCTTTCGATCAGTTTTGGTTTTCCGGAATTCTTGTGGACGCCGGCGGCGCTGACGATCCTCGACGAACTCTTTACCGCGGCGGCACTTCTCGGGGTGAGCGTTTTCTGCGCATCCGGAGACAACGGTGCGGAAATGGATTACGACGGCAACCCGCACGTTTTGGCGCCGGCCTCTTGCCAATTCGTGCACGGATGCGGCGGAACGCGAATTCGTCAAGACGCGGCCCAAAGCGCGGAAATTGCCTGGGAAAAAACGGGCGGCGGATTCAGCGCTCGCTTCGAAGCGCCGCCGTGGCAGACCGAGGCCGGCGCGGTCGCTACCGCGCAACATGCGCGCCCGGGCCGCGGCGTTCCCGACGTCGCCGCACAAGTGACGCCGGGGTACGGTGTGTTTTTCGACGATGCGCAAATCGCGATGGGCGGAACGAGCGCGGTGGCGCCGATGTGGTCGGCGCTCGCGGCGCGCCTGAACCAGCGGCTCGGGCATCCGATCGGCTTCTGCGCTCCGCTGCTGTACGCCGGCGCGAAAACGATGTTCTCGCCGATCGTCGCCGGCGACAACGGCCGATTTCAAAGCGCGCCGGGCTGGGATCCGTGTACCGGCCTCGGAACGCCCGTCGGTACGGCTATCGAAAAAGGGCTGGCGGGCGAATCAGGCTAGTGCGCTACGCACTCGAGCGCGTCGTCGTGAAAGGCTTGATGGGCAGCTTTATATTTCGAAACGGCGGTCGCTAGCTTTTCTTTGTTCGCGCCGGGCAATGCGGCGAGCTTTTGGTGAAGCGCGTCGATCGAACGGGCATGCGCGTCGAGAGTGCTTTGGGCATCGGCTTTTGCATCCGACATGGTCGAAACCTCATTTCGTGACGAGAGCCGCTTTTGCTGCGATAGGTTCGTGTATCGCCGCAGCGGATGCGAGTGCCTGCTCTTCCGTGAGGCGAGCGCCCTCGCGCATACGACGGGCCAATTCATCCGGGGCAAACGCCTCTGCGAGCGCTTTCATGAGCCGTTTGTACCCGCTGCTTTCGGTGTACTGACGGACTTCGCCGCGTGCCGCATAGCGCGCGTCGGTGAACCCCACGAGCTCGGCGGCGCGCGCGAAATCTCCGACAGCCGAGGCCAATACGGCGTGGCCCTCGACGACGGTATCGCGCCAGCCCGCCCCGGATTCACGTTGCAAATCGAGCGCTTCACGGAGGTGCGTGCGCGCATCCTCGAGATCCCCCGCGGCAAGGGCATACGCCGCGAGATTCGAGAGCAGCAAGACCAGATAGACTGAATCGAACTTGCTGTATGTATCTTTTGCTTGGCGGGCTGCATCGCGCGCCGCTTCGAGGTTTCCGGCTGCAAATTCGAGCTCGCCGAGGTTGAGCAGCGCATGTGCGTGCGCCATGCTGCCCGGCCGTTCCAAACGCGCCACCTCCGAAAATCGATCGCGCGCGAGATCGACCGCTCCGCGTTGTAGATCGGTAACCGCCCATTGGCGTAAGATCGACGTGGTCGCCAAAAGCGACAACTCCCCGGGCGCGCGATACGCTTGCGCAAAGACGGTCGAGGCTTCGTCGAAACGGGCAGCCGATCGATACGCCGATCCGAGCGTGGCGAGCGCGCGCGCGATTTCGTTTGCATCTTCTCCCGTGCGGGCTAACGCGACCGCTCGCTCGGAATACTCGACGCGCTGCGCGATCGAACCGCCGACTTGATAGTTCAAAACAACTAAGTGTCGCAGAACGCGAGCGTGGACGAGCGGATTCGGCATCGCGTCTTCGAGCGCGGCGGCGGATTCGTACCATCGATGCGCCTCGTGCGGCGTCGTCAGCAACTCCGGCCATTCGATATTCGCAAGCAGCGAGAGGCCGACGTGCGGTTCGTGACCCTGAAGGATCGTCCAGTCGATTGCGGTCCTCACGTTGTCGAGTTCCGGTTGCAAGTGACGCTGCCACTCGACGTCTTCGAGGGCGTGGACGAGCGGCAGCAGTCGCTCCACGAGGGCGGCATAAAACCGCACGAATTGCCCTTCGATCGCTTCCCATTCGCCCGCATTTTGCAAACGGTCGATCCCGTATTCGCGCATCAAGCTGAACATGCGATAGCGCGGTCCGTCCGCAGACGGTTCGACGAGCACCAGCGACTTGTCGACGAGCGATGTGAGAAGCTCGAGCACCTCCCAGTCGCCCGGACCGTCGCTGCCGCAGACTTCGGCAGCCGACCGGAGCGTCCAGCCTCCCGAGAAAACCGAGAGACGTCGAAAAAGCGTGCGCTCCCGCTCATCCAGAAGGTCGTAGCTCCAATCGATGAGCGCGCGCATCGTCTGATGGCGCAACTCGGCGGCCCGATCGCCTCGCGTGAGCACGCGAAGGCGCTCGTCGAGCCGATCGGCAAGCTGGCGTGGTGGAAGCACTTTGACGCGCGCCGCCGCTAATTCGATGGCGAGCGGAATCCCATCGAGTTTCCGGCAAATCGCGCTCACGTGTTCGGCGTTTTCGGCCGTTACGGCGAAGTCGCGATCTGCGGCACTCGCACGGTGTGCGAAAAGCAGCGGTGCGTCGAATGCCAGGACGTCGTCCGGTTGCAACGGTTGTCCGAGCGGCGGCACCGAAAGCGAGGGCATCCGGTAGAGCGCTTCGCCGGCGATATTCAAGGCTTCGCGGCTGGTTGCGATGATGCGAATGTCCGGACAGTTGCGCAGAATTGCGGCAGCCAGATTGCGCGCCTCGGCGATCACGTGTTCGCAGTTATCGAGAATCAGAAGAGCGTGTTTGCGCTGGAGATGTGCGACGAGCGCGTCCAATCGCGAACCGCTCCCCGACTCACGAACGCCCAAGGTTTGCGCTGCAACGTTGGCGACGAGCGAAGGATCGGAAATCGAAGCTAATTCGATCAGCCACACGCCGTCGGCGGCTTCGTTCAACCACGCGGTCCCGACGTGCGTAGCGCACCGGGTTTTTCCCGTTCCGCCGGTGCCGACGAGCGTCACGAGGCGGTGTTTTGTAAGAAGCTCTTGTATTTCGGCAATCACCTCATCGCGCCCAACAAACGAGGTAATCGCTTGCGGCAAATTATGGCGTGGCGGCGCGCTCGAGCGCAATTGCGAATCCAACGCGAGCAACGCGATGCCGGCCGCTTCCGCGAGCGCGCCGACCGCTTGACGATCCTCGGCGTCGTACTCGATGCGCTTTGGCGTCAGCGTGAGAAATCCGATCAGCTCGCCGGCCGCCATCATCGGAAATGCCAACTCCCCGGCGGCCGCCGACCCGAGGGCACGCGGATCGACCGGAGCGCTGGCGGACCGGAGCCGTACCACGAGCGCGTCGTCGAAGGCGACGCTCTCCACTGCGGCGTCGAACGACGTCGCGTGCGAAACATATCCGTCGCGTCGCAAATAGACCGCGCATCCGGCGGTGCT
>JAFAIW010000031.1 GCA_019236495.1 Vulcanimicrobiota bacterium
CGACGAACACGTTTATTGCGCAACTCTTTGCGGATAAAGCGAAGTTTCTCGAAGACGACCCATTTCGAACGATCGGCGAAGCTGCGGAATTCTACACGAAAGCGGTCGGCGTTTCATTCGAAGGACGGCAAGACGTCGTCGCAGCGCTGAGCGAAGGACTCGCGCTCGAACTCGAACGCCAGCCCCACAATCCGCACGATCCGAACGCCATCGCCGTCCGGTATGGGGCACTACAGATCGGGTACTTGAGAAAACCGATCGCCAAACGTCTCGCGCCGAATATGGACGGCGGAACCCGCTATCGCGCCAGCGTGGCATCCGTTACCGGTGGGACGGCTGCACGCGACGGTTCCGCCAAGAATTTCGGCGTGAATCTTCACATCGTGCGTGAGGCGGCGGATCGTGCGCACCGTCCCGCGCAAAATTTGGGGACGGCCGCCGGCGTTGCGGAGGAGGTGCTCGCGGCGCTGATCGGCGATCGCGCGCTGCGCGATTCGCAGCGCGAGGTGCTCGACCGCGTGCAGCATGGCCGGCGCACGCTCGCCGTCATGGGAACCGGACGCGGGAAGTCGTTGTGCTTCGCCTATCCGGCCGTGGTGCGAGCGTTGGAAAGCGGACAGAAGACCGTTGCGATCTTCCCGCTACGCGCACTGGCCAACGATCAATTCGAGGCGCTGAGCCGCCGGCTCGAGCCGCTCGGCGTGCGCATCTTGCGTGCGAACGGTTCGATTTCAGCGGACGAGCGCAGCGAGCTGGCGTCCGCGCTGGCGACGGGTGCTTGGGATCTGATGCTTGCCACGCCGGAGTTTTTGCAATTTCACCGCGGCGAGTTTCCGGCCGACGGTCTTCCGTCGCTTCTGGTGGTCGACGAAGCGCATCACTTGTTGGAATCGCGTCACCGCAAGGCGTACGCTCAATTCGACCAGACGCTCCGCGCTTTGGGCAACCCGCAAGTCCTCGCGTTAACCGCGACCGCAGCGGATGCGGCATTTCATCACATCGTCGAGACGTTGCGGCTGGAAGCGTGGGTCATCGACCCGACCGTTCGTGAAAATCTTCGCGTCGTCGACGCGCGCGGAAAGCGCGATCCCCAAAAGGATGAATACCTCGCGGAACTGTTCGCCGGCGGTACCAAAGGGATCGTCTATTGTAACTCCAAGAGCGGCTCGGTCAAGGTAGCGGAGGGTTTACGGCGACGCTTCGGCGACGACGTGGCGTACTATCACGCTGGTTTGGGACCGGTCGAACGCACGACCGTCGAAGGGATGTTTCGCGACGGCGCACTTCGCGTGGTCGTCGCCACCTCGGCGTTCGGCGAGGGAATCGACTTGCCGGACGTTCGCGACGTTGTGCTCTATCACTTGAATTTCAACTTCACGGAATTCAATCAGCAGTCGGGACGGGCCGGACGCGACGGCGAGCCTGCGCGCATCCACTTGCTGTTTAGCGAAAAGGATCGCGGTATCAATGAGTTCATTCTCGAACGCGAAGCTCCGCCGGTCGAACGCTTACGCCGACTTTACCCCGAAATGAAAAAACTTGCACGAAACAGTGAGCTGCGCATGACATTTGCCGACGTCGCACGCACGCTCGACCTCGAAAGAGTCGGCGATAGTACGGTTGGGGCGGCGGTCCGTATCTTCGAAGAAATCGGACTGGTCGAAACCGGTCTCGACGACGAGGGTCGGTTCGTACGCTTTCTCCCCGTCGACCGGCGGCTGGACGTGCGGCAGAGCGAAACGTACGCCGAAGGCGAAGCCGAGCGCGAGAGCTTCACGCGCTTTTGCAATTTGGTGCTTTCCGCCGACGTTGCGACGCTGCAGACGATCGTCAACCGTCCGATCTATCCGCAGGACGTGCCACTGCTCCGCTAATTAGGGAAGCCGCATCGATTTTCGAATGACGGAATCGCGGACGCGAGCCGGCAACAGCGCGACGAGGCTGCCGGCGCGCGCCGGCCCTCCGATGAGGTAGTTCGCGCGCGGACGCGACGCCGTCAGTGCGTCGAAAATGACCTTCGCCACGACGCCGGCATCCATTCCGATATGCTCCTCGCTTTCGGTGCTCTTCATCATCGCTTCCAGCGCATTCCGGTAGTACGGCATTGCGCCGGGCGGTATCATGTCGAGCAGCTTGGCGCGACTGGCCCGCCCTTTTCCCCAAATCGGCGTCTTCACCGATGACGGCTCGACGAGTGAAACGGTGATGTTCGCCGGTGCCAGCTCGACGCGCAACGCATCGCAAAGTGCGCGCAAAGCAAATTTCGAGGCGCTATACGGCCCGATGTATGGAATGGGAAGCCGGCCCGAGATCGAGCCCACCATCACGATGCGTCCCGGCACGGCATGCAGCAACGGAAGAAACGCTTGCGTCGTCGCCATCGTACCGAAGACGTTGACGTCGAACTGCCGGCGGAGTTGTTCGATTGGAAGGTACTCGAGTGGTCCGCCGAGCGCGATTCCGGCGTTGTTGACCAATCCGCGCAGGGGAACGCCTTCGGCCGCCACCGTTTCCTTCGCGCGCGCGATCGCGGCGCCGTCGGTAATGTCGAGCATGAGCGCGCGAATGTTGCGGCTCATCGAGGCAATGCGTCGTGCGTCCGCATCGGTGCGAACCCCGGCAAAAACCGTGAAGCCCTGCTCGGCGAGCAGCTGCGTGGTTGCGGCCCCGATCCCGGTCGAGGCGCCCGTTACTACGACGGCTGCTCGTTCCATGCCGACGCGGCGCGCGCCGCCCGCGCGTCGCGATTGAGTCGTTGTTGGATGCGCGCATTTCCGAACACGACGTCCGTTAGTGCCGGGAACGCCGTGACGAGCATCACCGCAAACAAATACCGGCGCGGCACGATCGTGCGCAGTCGCGGACGTTCGGTAACGCGCACGATCGCGTCCGCGACGACTTCCGGTCCCGGAAGCCCGGACATCGCGGCGTTCATCGGCGTGCGGACGAATCCGGGTTCCACCAGCGAGACGCTGATGCCGAAACTCCGCACTTCGCGGCGGACGCTATCGTTGAGGCCGCGCAAACCAAACTTCGACGCGGAATAGATTCCCATCACGCCCGATTCTCCGGCGATCGATCCGACGTTGACGATCGACCCGCGGCCGCGGCGCTTCATGTGCGGCAGCACCGCGTGCATGGCGCGGGCCGCGCCGAGCAGATTTATGGCAAGGACGCGTTCCAGCTCACCGTCGGTGCTATCGGCAAGCGCGGGGCTCGACCCGATTCCCGCGATGTTTGCAAGGACGTCGATGTGTCCAAACGAGCGCACTGCCGCCGCGACCACCGCGTCGATTTGGCCGCGATCGCGAAGATCCGCCGGAACGACGAGCGTTTTCACGCCGAAGCTTTCCGCCTCGGCCGCCAGTGCGTCGAGAATCGAACGGTCTTCGAACGGGGCGGTGAGGACGAGGTTGGCACCGTGCCGGGCGAATGCGCGCGCGGTTGCGGATCCGATGCCGCCGGATGCGCCGGTGACGAGAACGACGGCGTCGCGTAGCGTGATGCCCATCAGGAACGGGCGACGTCGTCCTTGCGCGCTTGCCCCAGGCCGAGCGACGCTCCGAAATGCGCAACGCCGAGAACGAAGCGCGCGAGCGCCGGAATCACGCGCGGGCGCAACAAGCGCGGGTCGAACGCGGCCATATATCGGTCGTTCTCGCTGAGGCAGGCCTGCAAGAACGATTGCAACGTTAGTCCCGAGAAAATGTCGCCGACGGCGGTCAGACCCTTGTCGGCGGTGTTCGTTTGGCCAGCGCGTCCCATGGTCTTACGCAGCGCTCGAATGTAACCGATCGTGGTTGGGACCGCCTGCAGCCAAGGCGACGTGAAGCCGCGCCGGGCCCGCTCGTACGAGATCCAGTTGACGAAAAAGACGATGTGGTTCGCTTCCTCGACCAAGACGCGCGCGAAAACCGACGTCAGTGCATCGGGAACGAACTTGACGTCGCGCGCGATCTTGAACACGCCGAAGCCGAAGAACGAGTCCAAACATTCATTGTAGCCGAAGGTGACGAACGCTTGGCGCGTCGGCGCGAGCGACGGTGGTTCCTTTTGCGCGCCCAATCCGTAGCGGCTGCTCAATTCCTCGAGCATTCGCCCGTGGCGCGCTTCTTCGTACCCCTGGAGTGCCAGAGCTTCGCGGATCAGCGGATCCGGCTGCGATTTCGCAAACGTGTCGAGCATCGCGCCCGCGTTGACTTCGACTTGCAGCGCCATATTCCAGACCGGAACGGCACGCAAGATCTCGAGCGAGCGCGGATCGAGCTCGGGCCAGGGCAGATCTTTGGGCTCATACGGAAGATGGGCGTCCATAAACGCCCGGCAAAACAACTCTTTGTGTTCGTCAGAACCAATGCGCATGGGGTGTCCTCGTGAGTGCGGCCGTTGGCCTTGCGGGCGGTATTCTCCCGCCGGGGGCGCCTCAGCCCAGGACCTTGATTTCCAACGCCGCCAGCCGGCGATCCACGGAGCGAAAATCAACGCGCAGAAACCCAAATTCGTTGTGCAGGTCGTCGAACCGCTTCTCCAAATCGTCGAATCGCTTCTCCAAATCGTCGAATCGCTTCTCCAATCCGTCGAAGCGTAAGGCGACTGCGTCCTTGAAGTCGATGAGGACTTCCAAGACGTCGGTGATGCTCGGTTCGGCGCTCACCCAGGCTCCTACGCGATGGCGCGGGCGACGGCCTCTCCATCAACCGCGCGATAGAAGCGATTGTTCGTCTCAGAAACGCGGGGCGCCCACGGATCGAACTCGTGCGCACTCACGGGAAAGTGCACCGTCGGTCCGGCCGCGTCGTTGTAACTCGCGTCACCAAAGGCTCTCACGTCGGCGCTTTCCGCATGCGCGAGCACCGTTGCGCGAACGTCGGCCGAAACGCGGCGTGCGGCGT